>NZ_JACJEI010000033.1:0-50467 GCF_014163985.1 Pseudoalteromonas sp. SR41-4
CTCAATCGGGGTCGTTATGGTCAAGGCATTCGGTGCTGCGTTATCTAAAATCACCGCGGTGCTGGCTGCACTGGAGGTGTTACCCGCCGCATCACTTTGTGTGGCGCTGACGGTGAGCGTGCCATCGTTAAAGCTGCTGACATCAAACTCACTACCACTGATAGTCCATGCCCCAGAGCCATCAGCCGTCACAGTACGCGATTGGTTATTCGAACCATCGCTGATAGTCACACTGACACTGGCATTGGCTTCCGCCCCAGAGCCGGTGATCAATACACTGTCATCTTCTACGGCATTGATCCGGCCATCAACCTCAATCGGGGTCGTTATGGTCAAGGCATTCGGTGCTGCGTTATCTAAAATCACCGCGGTGCTGGCTGCACTGGAGGTGTTACCCGCCGCATCACTTTGTGTGGCGCTGACGGTGAGCGTGCCATCGTTAAAGCTGCTGACATCAAACTCACTACCACTGATAGTCCATGCCCCAGAGCCATCAGCCGTCACAGTACGCGATTGGTTATTCGAACCATCGCTGATAGTCACACTGACACTGGCATTGGCTTCTGCCCCAGAGCCGGTGATCAATACACTGTCATCTTCTACGGCATTGATCCGACCATCAACCTCAATCGGGGTGGCGATCGTCAAGGCATTCGGTGCTGCGTTATCTAAAATCACCGCGGTGCTGGCTGCGCTTGAAGTATTACCCGCCGAATCACTTTGTGTGGCGCTGACGGTGAGCGTGCCATCATTAAAGCTGCTGACATCAAACTCACTACCACTGATAGTCCATGCCCCAGAGCCATCGGCCGTCACAGTCCGTGATAAGTTATTCGCGCCATCGCTGATGGTCACATTAACCGTAGCGCCAGAGTCAGCGCCGCTACCTTGTATAAGCACATGCGCATCTTCCACAGCATTGATCCGACCATCTACTTCAATCGGGGTGGTAATACTCGGTGCACTCACGTTAGTATCAATGGTTATTGTAGTACTCGTTCCATTGGTAATATTACCAGCAGAGTCCGTCGCGCGTGCCACAATAGTATGCGAGCCACTCGTCATTGCTGAGCCTACGGTGATACTCCACACCCCACCACTAACAACAGTACTGCCTATTGAGCCATCAACACTTGAAATAAGAGTAATAGTGTCGCCTGTGGTGCCTGTACCTGTAAAAGTGGGTGTTGTATTATTGGTTATATTATCTGTACTCGAAGAACCACTATCACTGGCTGCTGTTAGATCGGCTGCGCTCGGTGCGCTCGGCGCGGTTGTGTCAATTGTCACTGTAAGTGCGCTTGAGCTACTACTTACATTACTTGCTGAGTCTGTTGCTTTTGCTGAAATAGCATGGTCTAAACCGGCAGTTAAAGTGCTAGTGGTAATTTGCCAATTGCCATCGGTCGCTATGCCAGACCCGATTACAGTTGCTCCAGCACCAACTTGGTCGCTGTAAAGACTAACTGTTGAACCGCTCTCAGCAGTGCCACTAAATGTTGGCGTGGTATCGTTGGTAATATTATCCGTAGTAGATAACCCTGAATCAGCAGCCGCATTTAAATCAGGGGTAGATGGCGCACTTGGCGCAACATTATCATTTACCGTTATAGTAAACGCTTTTTGAAAAGTTGTTGTTGCATCGTTACTTTGTACGCACACAATGTAACTTCCTGCACTAAGTGCAGCTTGCGTCTGAATTAAGGTGCCACTGATCTGAAAACTGCTATTGTTTGTGTCAGCGCTACATGTACCGTTTACACTTGCGCCTGAGCTTACAAACGTATAACTATGACTGTCGGTGGTATCTACATCTGAGGTAGTGAGCGCCCCTATATTAGCACCAGGTCCAGTTGATGATTGATTTATACTTGCCGATGAAAGTGAAATATCCGTTGGTGCATCATTTTGCCCAGTAATATTCACTATCGCTTGATTTGTACCCGCGCTGTTTGCTATCCCATCATTAAAGACATAATCCAAAGTCACTGATGATGATGGAGATTCGGAACTATTTTGATAGGTAATGCTTTGTAAAACTGAGTCAACAATTGCAGATGTAGCATTAGCATTAAAGGTCAGTACCAAGGTACCTGAGGAGTTAGTCGTTACCGTTCCGACTGTGGTCGAATTATAAGTAAACGTATTGCCCTCAATTAGCGCGCCCAATAAGTTATTGTTCGCAAAAACATCTTCAGTACTTGCCCCACCGTTTCGACTAATAGTTAAACTGGCATTATTATAATTACCCATCGCGCCATTAAGGGCATCGAGCTCAGTATCAGCGATAGTCACATCTGAGTCGATAACAATTGCAGAGCCATTTTCAATGAAGGTTGCACCGCCATTCAAACTACTAAATACGGGGGCGCTATTTGGCTCAACAAAAGTTATTATGGTATCGCTACCACTTTCAGCAACGCTAAAAGCTAAACTTGAGCCTGGTGAATTACTTAATGAGAGCGTAAGCTCAGAAATATTAAAATCGGTGGCATCTGTATCAACTTCTAATGTACTCGTGCCATTAAATCGCACATTTGCACTTGAAAGCCCTGTCACGCCAGTAATCGTTAAGGTATCACCTACGGCTAGATCGGTGATGGTATCCCCTGATAATTGTGATGCACTGCCGACAAAATTATCGTTACCTGCATTGCCCGTCATCGAATCAGTACCACCGCCAGGGCGGATGGTATCTGCGCCGCTACCGCCAACAATAGTATCATCACCATTAAAATCGCTGGCTGTAATTGTCAATATGTCACTGGCAAAGGCTGAAGCATTTATTGATAGGGCTGCTGTAATTTCACCGCCACTCGCATTTGACACTGATACTGCTTGACCATTGGCATTAAAGTTGTCAGTTAAGGTTACTGTGGCATTATTGTCAGTTCCTATTGCCACGCCTTCAACAGCAGACACTGAGGTACTGGTAAAATCAAACGCCCCACCATCCATAAGTTTCAGTGTTTCAGTACCCGCACTACCCGTTATAGCAGTGCTAAAATTACCAATATTAGCGGCATCAATAGCCACTGTTGCGCCACTAGCTAACGAAAGAGTGCCTATATTTAAAAATCCACCGCCGCTAATGTCTGCACCATCAGTTACTTGTACTTGGTCGGTAACACTATTTTCGCCAATTAACGTGCCCGTGTATGCACTGTTACCAATTGCAAAAATTATGGCGTCGGTTGATGAACCAGCCGTAACATTAGTGGTCCCTGTTGATACGGTGATCGTTCTGGTATTTGTACTGTCATCAGCTACATCGTAGCTTTCAATGCCAGTTAAAGTTGTGAAATCACCATCACCGGTGATAGTAATCGTTTCTGAACCTGGCGCTGTTATGGTGCCCGTAAAACTGCCATGCTGGCTGGCCGTCATCGACACTGACGCGCCCGAAGCGAGTGTTAAATTAGTCACATTACTAATCGTGGCATTACTAATGTTTGCGCCGCTACTCATAGACAATGTATCAGCAACACTATTTTCGCCGGTAATTGTTCCCGTATAAGCTAGTGTGCCAATATCAAACGTAATGGCATCAGTTACGGAGCTAGCTGTTACTGAGTGCCCCGCGGCACTAATAGATACTGTACGCGCGTTCGTGCTATCGTCATTTAATGTGTAGCTTTCAATTGCTGATACTGTAGCGAAATTACCATCACCTAAAATATCTAGCGTCTCATTACCACTGCCTGATACAGTGCCTGAGAACAATGCTAGCTGTGATGCAGCAATACTTGCTGAACCGCCACTTGCTACCGTCAAGTTTTCAAAGCCGCTAATTGTGGCGCCAGAAATACTGCCACCACTACCAATAGATAACGTATCAGTGCCGGTGTTGCCCGCTAAAATACCGGTTGCGCTAACTGAGCCAATATTGAGAGTATCGTCGCCGGTGCTACCAGTAAAATTTTGCCCTGCAGCGCCAAGGGTGAATGCATTTGGTGCAGATAAAACATACGTTTCAATCGCACTGTTGCCTGTTAGTCCATCCGTTGCTGAGCTAATAGTTATCGTTTCTGTGCCTGGTGCTGTAAACGTTGTAAAACTATCGTGCTGTGCCTCAGTCATCAATACACTCGCACCACTGGCAAGTGTTAATGATTCAAAGGCAGATATTGTTGCACCACTAAGATCAGCACCAGTGCCAGCCTGCAATATATCGGTACCCGCAGCGCCGTTCAATGTACCTGTTACCGTGAAGGCATTAATATTAACGGTATCATCTGCGCTGCTGCCAGTTACATTTTGCGCTGCGCTACCAAGCGTAAAGATCATTGCAGCGCCAAGCACATAAGTTTCAATATCCGCATCACCCGTTAGCGTTTGATCGCCATCGGCACTAGCGATAGTAAATTGATTTGTACCTGTACCATTTATAGTAGTGAAACTGTCATGCTGCGTTTCACTTAATGTCAATGAACCATTGTTATAGGGCGTTAAGGTTTCAAAACCCGTTAAGCTTGTGAACCCAGTTAAGTCGCTCCCGGTAACAACACTGATTGTATCGGTACCGCCGCCGCCATCAGCCGTTGACCCTGTAATATGCGCTGCATTGTTAATATTTAATGTTTCATTATCGTCACTAAATATAATTGCTGGGCTTAAATTTATACCGTTTAAGGTACTAAATCCAGCAGCGGCAGAACTCGCTGAAGTAATATTAGCAACCGAAATTGTCGCTGTACGACTTACACTATTTACAGTGCCATCATTAATTACCACTGTCACCGTTCTAGCGGTTTCATCGGGCGTATTTGAAGTATTATCGTAAGTGATATTCTGCAAAAAGGTAGCCACTTCAGCGGCCGTTACGGTTGCCCCTGTGATAGAAATTGTGTCTTGAAGTATAATATCCGCCGCAGACCCACCCGTGAGTGCGTTTTGCGCCGCAGCTGTTACGTTCAGGCCTTCTGAGGCGCCATTTTGATCGTTGGTTAATGCAACGGTTATTGTTGTTATTGTATCCGCATCACTATCAGTTGCACTAGCGCTGGGCGCGATATTCACAGCACCGCTGCCTTCAGAAAACGAAACTGAACTATCTGTTCCTGCCAGCACGCCATTTAAATCAACAACCGGGGCGGAGTTTGTAGAAGTACCTGTGGCACTCAAAGACACATTATACATACTCTCATTCGCATCATTGCTACTGATCCTTAGGTTTCCTACTAACGCCCCAACTGTTGACGTTTGTACAGTAACAAGTATCGTACATTGCATACCTGAGGTTAATGTTTGCCCATTCGTAGCACATGTGCCGCCTGTAATTGAAAAGTCGCTACTACCACTTGTTATAGAAACAGCTGAAGTTGTTAAGTTACCTGTGCCCTCATTTTTTACCGTAAAGGTTTTTGTTATAGTTGCTACACCATCCGCTGCAACACTGCCAAAGTCTTCGCTTACAGTTGTCGATCCACTTTCTTCAACATCTATTTCTGGAGACGTGCCACAAGCGCCAGATATAGCACCGGGGATAATGCTACAGACAGATGTATCGATACATCTCCCATCTGCCAATAAGCAATTTCCACTTGCAAATACCTTTCTTATTAATAGATCACTTTTTACCTGTGTATTGTCGCCCGTAACAATACTCACTTTTTGTTCATTCGTTTCAAGTAATCCCTGCTCTTTTAAAAAGCTTAATGTATTATTTATATCTGGGTTTACTAAGTGTGATTGGGCTTTTTGCCCTCGACTAAATGTCGAAAAGGGGCTTTTTGACTCTGTATCAACTATTTCATCTTCAGTTTCTAACGCTAACTTTTTTGAAAATTGTTTTAAATCTACAGCTTCATTTACTGTTTCTGCGTAAGCCCCGCTAGCTATTACTGCAGAAATCGCAACGCCTAAAAAAGTTTTATTTAAGCTTAAACGTTCCATGATACTCATCCTCGACAAAATTCAAAAATATGGCTAGACAACGCGTCTGAGCTTTGAAATAGCTCTGGTTTCCTGCTGTTCGGTACAACAGCAATATCGTAAATCTGTTTTACATCACCCGAAAAAGTTAAATTACCAATCACCTCACCGGTACTTACATTCACTAACCATATTGCGCATTCACTTTGCCCATTCAATAATCTTGGGTTTGCTTTAAAGCGAATATGCTCTTCTGATTTACGTAATGTACTCGTACCGACAAGCATCAAGTCACCAAAGAACGTCATTCCCCTTGTAAAACCTTGCAACTCACATAAAATTCTATTAGTACCTGACTTTGGATCGTATACATGAATATCGCCATCTCCAGATGCACAATAATAAACCTTGCCTGCATGGCATCTTGGCGAATGTGGCATTGAAATACCTGATTTGATGACCTTATTCTCAACGACATCAATAAGCACCCCTTTATTCCCTAGCTCTTCACGCCAACCTTGTGCTGTATCTGATTCACTAAAAGCTGTAACATAACGAGGTATTCCATCTAACAACGCCATGCCATTTAAATGGCATCTATTTTCCGGCTTCAGTTCTGAAATAAACGACGGCACCCAAGCAGCGACAAAACTATGGTCAGGACTTAACTTACTTAAACAAGAGAACATCGAGTTAACTACCCACAAACCATCATTACCCCAACAAATATCATGGATGTTGATCATACCTGTTGATAAAGTCGCTCTTTCTATAAACAAACTGTCGGCTGCCTTTACACTTTTGACTTGTTCATCCCACTCTTCACGAAATTTGGGGCTATCTCTGAGTTCATTATCTTGTAATTTTTTTGGCAACTCTTCATAACGATCAAGGTTCCCATTAATAACATCAGCATAACCACTTGGTGTTTTTTGAAAGTCGATTACTTGATTTAGTGTTCCAAGCGTGACCCTATTTTCGTCGGCATAAAGTCCCATTGGTCTTGGAAATGCCTTTAATTTTGTTTCTAGCTTGCCATTATTGGAACGCACTAAAATAACACGTTGTGATTGATAACTTGTCGCAATCAACGATACGCCCAACTGAGCCAATATTTTTGGGAAGTTGTCACTGTGGGTGCTACTAAAATCTAACGGTTCCATTTCAGTGCTCATTAATTTCACTACCTTTTGATCTAATCAAAGTTACACTCTTTATATTATTTTTATTAACTACATGTGCAGGCAAAATATTTTCAACCATCGTTAATTTTGTTAACGGGTATTCAACTCCGCATGCTTTTAGCTGTGCCACAACGCCTGAAACAATAGCGGCTGATGATGAGGTGCCACCAAAATTTACATACCCATTAAGTGACGTTGATGCAATTGAAGAAGGGGCGTAATAATCAACACATTGCCCATAATTAGAAAACTCAGCAACATTCCCATTTTTATTTATTGCCCCTATAACAACCACTGAACTTAATGCCGATAGATGATTGACTTCACAAGCTTTCTTACCCGAATTTCCTGCTGAAACAACGATAATAGGTGCATTTGATGCAGATGCAACATTCTCAATTACCAGTGACGTAATACCCGATAATAACGGTAAAACCCAACTACAGTTGATAACATCCGCTTTCATCAACTTAGCGACCTGAAATGCCAATATTATAGAAGATGACCATGTTGAAACTTGCCTGATAGCTATTATTTCACTAGTCGGTGCGAAACCCTCAACCCCTATATTATCTTGCTTTGCAGCAATAACTCCAACAACACGTGTACCATGGTAATCAGTTGGGTTTTTAGCACTGGTTGCCAGTGTTTTTTCATCAGGATCATATTCAAACAATACTGTTAAATCATCAAACTCTGGGTGAGTAAAATCAAAGCCGTCATCAATAATTGCAACCCGCACAGTATTCTCTGGTTTATCGCATAAAGGAGCATTTTGTGACACAAGCACGCTGCTAGTCTGCCTGCTTGTTCCTGACGTAACTAACTTTGTGACAGGTGCAATATCTGGTTCGATCTCTAGCACATCTTGATGTTTGCTTAACGCTAAATAAACATCAAAAAAATATTCGGGTCTAGGTGTTACCCAGTAAACCAATTCACTTCCTATATTAGCGATTACTTGAACTTGTTTTATTTCATCATGTAGCTGTGAGATCTCATCGACTGATAGCAAAGAGAGTATTATTATTTTTTTGTTAAAAGCGTACATATTCCCTGCATCATCAATCAAAAAATTACTGTCATGCTTGGCAAATACAACACTACCTTTAGAGCTTTTAAATTGCAGCTTGTCTAAACTCGCCTGAGCAGATACATCTCTTGCAAATAAGCACACAACTATAATTAAACAGCTGAAAACAATATGCCAATTAAGGTATTTCAACATAAGTAAATAACAACCAACAGAGCTCTTTCAAACAACATATAACTTACTTCCTGCACAAACATAATGGTTTTTCATCATATGTAGAATACAGATTTCAAACTAAAATCTGTATTCTCACACATCAATTTCTTGGTGGATAAATTCCATCTAGTGCAATGCAAAAGTTTAACGCTAAGCTAGGTTGCATATTTTCATGCCGCTGACTCTTACCTGACGATGCTAAACTGCTGCTACTCATAGCACTTGTATTACTATCCAGTGGCGCAGTATATCGCAGTGCACCACCTGAGGAGGCAACGTCTATTGCAAGTTGATTATCACTTGGTTGGTCAGTATTACCAGCTTGAAATACACCTGAAATAACATGGTCATGCTTAGGTAGCTGTATGGGGGCCAACGCTACTTGGCTAACACCACCAAAGGTAGAAAATGGCCGAGTCGTTAGTCCTATCCCTGATCCCGCATGCATTGGTGCTCTGCCTTGTAAATCAGGGACTCCAAATGTTGTTCGTCCATCACCACCGAAATTAGTTCCCAGCAAACTAAATAGCGCTGTAGATTGTGAAATACTGAGTATTTGCCCTGCGCATTTAGCCCAAGCTCTAGGACTATACGTAAGACCAAATATTCTAATTTCAGCCATAAATGGTTCAGCCATAATATTTCTCCTTTAATTTCTTGATGGGAAGAGGCCGTTGAGGCAAATAATAAAATGTATAGCCAAATAAGGCATCATATTAGTATGCGGCTCATTAGCACCCACAGTTTCAACTGCAGCGTCATTTAGTTGCTGACTTTCTCCCGTGACAGCGCCTGATATATAAGTTGACTCAGTTGCAGGGCTTCTCGCCAAAACATTACCAATGGCTGTAGATGTAGTTGCACGATTATTATTTGCCTGCAAGCTATGGGTGTGTGCTGGCATCTGCTGTGGTAGAAGCGTCACTTTTTCTACGCCAGCCTGACGCGCTATAGGGTAAGGTTGTAATCCTGGGCCTTGCCCAAAATGTACGGGTACACGCCCTCTTAAATCAGGCAGCATAAATGACGAGCGCCCATCACCGCCATATTGTGCGCCAATCAATGCAAATAACACTTGGTTTTGACTTATTGAAAAAGTAGACCCGCTACAAAATGCCCACTGCCTAGGTGAGAATGTAGTAGCAATCATTTTTATTTCACCGACAAATGACTCAGACATGCTAGTTTCCTTTTTTAATTTCTAGCTGGAAAGGTACCTTCCAGTGCAATACAAAAATTAAGTACGAGTAAAGGTTGAAGATTAGTATGTGGCGACCCACTCCCGCTACTACTAACAACATCCTGAGCAAGTTCTGTCAAATCTAACGATGAACCGTATACGAAAGGTTCAGCTGAGGTACCCTTATTATCCTTTGATTCAGAAAATATACGATCTGTAAACGCGGGGCTATTAGCGGCTATGCTAGCCGTAGCTTTTACTGCATGCGTATGCGCTGGCATTTCATCTAACGTTAACCTAACCGTTTCCTCCCCTGAACTATCTCCAGCATAAAAGGGACGGTTTTCAGTGCTCAAAAACCCACTACCGATAGGCGTGCGCCCCCGTAAGTCCGGTAACTTAAAATCACTTGTTCCGTTACCACCAAACTGAGTCCCTAATAGAGCATACAGTGCCCCATTCTGTGTAATTGCGATCACTCCACCATTACAGAATGCCCAATTTTTTGGGGCAAAATCAAACGCAAATGGTCGTATTTCAGATATAAACGGATCAGCCATATAAATCTCCCTACTCACTTTTATTAAACGAATAATTTAGTCTATTAAACACGAAGTACTATTTTTGTGTCGTGATGTATATCTCATACTCAGTTTCGCTATTTGGTGATAGAAACAGCTCTGCATCATTAAATGCATCGTGTGTGAGTCTATATGTGCCTTGTTCTAAAGGTTCATTTGCAGAGCCTTTAAGCAAAACACGAAATGCATCCCATTGTTCCCCATTCAGTTTTGTTCTATCAACTGATGATACCTTTAACTCTACTTCACCATCTTGACCAGCAACCTTAACAATTGACCCTTGTGCTCTTTCAACATTTTCAAACGTAAACTTTTCCATATTCAACTCCTGTGTTTAACTTCGCTTAGTCACACACCACTCATTAATTTCACTGGGTGTGGGTACCACGCCATAAATTCATATGGCGGGCTAATTGATTCAACTTGAAACCCTAAACGCGCATACAACTGCTTAGCAGCAAAATTATATTGCTCAACGGTCAGTGTTAAAGGTGCACCAGATTGTAATGCAGCACTTTGAAACGATTGGATTATCGCTGAGCCAAAACCATGCCCTCTCGCACTTGGTAAAAAGCCAATATCGACGATACGAATTTCATTTGGGCCAAAATCAATGGTTGCCTTACCGATTGCTTCATGATGTTTTTCAATAATAAAGTACATTGCATTGGGGAACTTATCTCCATACTCTTGGGTTTGAGCTTTAAACTGCATTTCCACAATTGACTCTACAAAATCTTTTTCGCCATCAATTAACTGTAAGTCTTGTCGCATTAAACTATGCAGCTTTTCTAAAAAAGGCTTATCGTTTGCATTTGACGGTCTTATATTTAAGCCCTTAGGAATATTAAGTTTCATTACCTCTTTAGCTCCTTAGCTTACTTTTTTTACTACAATATGTTTTTTCTTTAGAGTTCATAATTAAATCCAACAACCACTCATTAACATTACAGTCTATGACAAGGTTGATTCTTGGTGTATCACCAGTATTTATTACAGAATGTTCCGCATCGGCATTTATATACCAACAGCTGCTCTGACTTATTGGAACTTTTAAATCATCCACTAAAAATTCAACATGTTCAGATGTCTCTAAAGAAATATGAATACGTGCCTGGGCTGATAGCTCAATACTCAATCCAAGGTCTCGGTGGGGTTTAATCAAAGAGTTGGGGGAAAGGCGCATAAGCCGTGCAGATAAAATATTACATTTAAATTGTGACAATAACTCACTAATAGAAGGTAAATATTGAAGGTGATCGCCATCAATAAAACTTGAGCTAGACTCAATTGCGAAAGATTGCAGAATCACATGCTTATCAGCATGTTCAACAGGCACTCTTAAAGGCAATACATCCCAATCGCCCTGATAACACTGGGTATTAACATGTCTAACCCATTCTAATTTTTTTGCTACAAGCAAATCGGCAGACATCTTTTTTACATTATAAAAAATTTCAAGCTTGGCAAACGAAATGACTGGAGAGACTATATTCTCACCAGCATTAACAACTTCAGGAATAAGTATGTCATCATTCATTATTTGTTCTCAAACGAAGAGAATGAATGAGCAAGTATTTAATCTTAAAACAAAGTGTATACAGGATGGGGGTGAAATCGATTTCTGTATGTATATTGTTGCGGTATGTTGAGCTACTTTCACTCACTATAACGGCTTTAGCACATGACTCTAATTGCATTTTAAGTAAAGACTTTAAATAACAAATTATTGGTTTTGCGCGCCGTAAACGCTTTGTAAGCTGTGAACTTTGTGCTTCCATACTGAAATATTCCTTTGATATCCAATTATCGTGCTAAATTCTATTAGGGAATTAATGCTACATTCAGTTAAGAGCTTAGTTTAAAAGCTATAGGGTACAACTTTAATTTTCATTTATTTTATATAGCTTTAATTTATTTGACTTATATCAAACATCATAAAAAACCATAAAAAAAATAAAAGGCTTAGTAAATGCAGCTTGATTTAAATTATCTTGAGCATGGCACAGGAGTGTTATAAAAAACATTACACGTTATTACATGGCATCATTTTTATTCTTATAAATAACTGCAGGCTTGATTTGCTTAGCTTTATAATGAGCTCATATTTATATATTGCACAATTCGAGGACTATTCGTCCTATTTGGACAATTACCATACGGCAGTGTATGTTGCCAAACAATTAAACTGCCCGCTTTTGCAGGCAAAGGCGTACTGTGCCATTGTTGGCAATTAAAATGATGTGGATTGGTGTTTTTAGGTAAGCTAGCAAGCCAGCCGTCTATTTTTTTATGAAAACCAGGAACACAACTAAACGCACCTTGATCAGCGGTAACGTCAGTAAGGTACAGTAACCCTTGCGTTGCAAAGGTGAGCGGTTTATTAAAATTAATATCCCAGTGCAGATTTGGCCTGGGAAACTGCCAACTCAATGTCTCTGGCGGGTTAAAACCAACCCTATCAGTACTTACAGTTAAATTACTTTTACCCCACAGTTGCTCAAAAACATCCCGCACCTGAGGCTGCTTCCGAATAGCTTGCATTGTTATATCATTAAAAATTTGTACCATAACTCCTTGTTTAAGATCATGATTTCGGTACCATGAAGCAGGATTGTGTTTATCCATATTCAAACGTTCATAAATCATATTACAAACGTTTTCACATAGCGTTTTTTCCACCAACTCAGGAATAATAACGTAACCATTATCATCCCAGCTTTGCCACTGCTGTGACGTTAAAACATAATGACGAGGCTGATTTAGTAATATTTTTTGTTGTTTTGGGTCTTTTTGCTGAAAAAATGCTGCTACCTTTTCATTTAACTTACTTTTAACTGTATTTGAAATAGCTATGCCATAACGCTGTTCTACCCAGTTTTCGAACGTTAAAAAACTATCCGATGAAAAAATGAATTCTATCGTCGGTGTTAGCCCTAAGCCTAAAGTATCCATGATCATGACATCAAGCGACCATTCGCCTTCTATTATTTTTTTATCCGCACAGCCTTGTTTTTGTAATTGCGCTTTGTGCCACATTCGTTTTAATTGAAATAAACCTAAACGCCCAGTTTCTTTATAACAAGGTAGTATGCTCTGCGCTGTTGTGTGCAGAGATGGCACTTTTGCTATCAATTCATTTTGCATAATAACTCCTTTTTCTTGCCTGATTTTAGACAAGCAAAACACCTTAAATTGATTTATTAACGCTAACTAAACTTAGTTAGAATAGAGTGCTATATTACTGTAAGCAACAATTGTAATTGCTAAATACAGGGAGTGGTATGAACACTGAGATTGAAAAAATTCTCGCCTTTGTTACTCATATTGGAATAAAGCACAGGTATGAAACGTTAAACGAAAAGACTTTTTTGCCGGGAATTAAAGTAGCCCAGGGAACTTTACTACTTGATTTAGAAAAATGCCTCTACCCTGGTGACATCCTTCATGAAGCAGGGCATATTGCAGTAACCTCAGAGACAAACAGAACCTGTTTAACCGGCGATATGAAAAACCATGATCACCAAGCCGCAGAAGAAATGACCGCGATTGCATGGTCATGGGCCGCAGCCTGTTACTTAAATATTGCACCCGATGTTTTATTTCATCAACACGGTTATAAAGGCAGTTCAGCTAGCTTAATAACCGCTTTTAGCAATAATACTGGCTTTGGCTATCCGCTGTTGTATTCATGGTTTATGTGCGAACAACCTGATCACCCCAACGGTTATCCAAACATGTTAAGGTGGCTTAGAGATGACGCCTACACACAAGCTCAACTAAAAAAATTACAATAAATACGATAAGGAATATACGTGCTTGATAATAACTTTTCCTCAGAGCAGCTTACTTTACTATGTGCTGACTTAGCTCAACTAAGATTAATAGCCGATTTAACACTTGCACCTACTATGCCGTACTTTGCTGAAAAACCTTATCCAATTGGCCGCTGTAGAGAAATAAGAGACGAGGTATTTACATTACTACAAGCACAACTGCCGCACACAAACAAACCTGGACTTAGCTTATTAAAAGGTCTTATTGCACAGGGCAATCCTTTACAAAAAGCCTGGGGTTCACTGCGGGATGAGTATTTTCAAAACGCATTTATTATTGGTCCTTGGTATATTGATGTTTCTAACGACACCGTGAATGCCAATAAACCCAGAGTAGAGATTTTGCCTTTAGCGACATCAAACTTTACCCCAATTAAAGATTTTACTCAGTTTGTAAAAATAGCCCGAAACTATTGGAAAGTTGAGGTGTATAGAAATGATGTATGCCCAGCTCTTGCGCCTTATATGCCACTTTTATGTGTTGGCGATAACGGTACTAGCTGGCTAGGAGCTGCAAACGACGACATGCTAAACATCGCAATAAACAGCCAATTTACCCAATCAAAAGCAATATTAAAAGTTCTGCCAAGCCCACCAAAAGAAATAATACAGCGCTGGCAATCGCTGTTATTAAACTTCACTCACGACCCTTTATTGATAACAAAAGGAGATGCAATCATCTTTTGTGATGAATACAGTAAAAAGTTACAGCACCCCGATCTAGCACACAGGGATGCCGCTGTGATTGCCTATTCATCGTTACCAAAGTCAGTGTGATTTAGAATATCAGTGCAACACTCATTGTAATGATGTGTAATAGAAAAGCCTGCCCTTGTCCCTGTACTCCTTAGAATTTATAAAGCGCTATGACACCTAGACTTATAGCGCTTTAACAAATTGTTAGCTAAAACGCTTGTAACCCCTGCCATGCCAATTGCAGCGCAAGTAAGGTTAAAACAACCCGAAAAATACGTTTAAACTTAGCCGCAGAAATCCGCTGTAATAACTGTAAACCAAGCCACGTGCCAAGCGCACCACTGATGATCATTGCCGCAACTAAAGGCAACCACTGCCAAAACGAAAAACCTACAAAGCCATACAAAATAGCTTTAAAAGTATGTTGCACACTCATACAAGCGGAAAAAGTAGCGGTATATCTTAGCTTTTCATAATTATTAACATACAAACAACTGCCCACTAACGGGCCACTTGCGCCAACAAACATCGATAAAAATGTTGTCACAGCACCAGCTGTACTGCGCCATAAAGCTGAGGTTTCACGCAACTTTGGCGTCACTCCCCATAATAAATAAAGTACAAACCCTGCCACAACAATTTTCATCAACTCAAGTGGAATACGTGTCACAATAGCCGACGCAGCAAACGCACCAATAATCCCACCAAGCGAAAAAAACACAAACATACTTTTATCAAGGTGTTTAAAGGTCAGCATAAACCTGTTGGCATTTGAACCCAGCTGCACCAATCCATGCACCGGAATTACAATACTCATAGGCAATAACGACGCCATTACCACCAACAGCATCAAGCCACCACCCGCGCCAAAAGCCGCAGAAATCATCGACGTAACAGCCGACAAAATAATAAGCCCAGCTACGCTGAGCGGCGTTAATAAATCGCCAGCTAAAAATTCCATCTAAGACCACTTGGCAGGTAAAACAGAATAACGACGTTAGCATGAGTAAAAATAAGATGCGAGTACCTAAAGCACCAGTAAAATGAAGCGCTTATTTCAATAAAATAAGCGATGAGCTATTAAAACAATAAAACACTTCGCCTTAAACATAAAAAAACCCACCAACCTGATTGCTCAAATTGGTGGGTTTTTTAGGGTTTTTAAATCAACGAATTTAAAAACCGATATTGGTGGAGCTGGGGGAAGCCCAATCAACCAAATAACCCTATGTTATTAAAGAGATAACGATATTTTAAATTTCATAATATGGTACTGGCTGTGGTACTACCAATTCGCTGTCGGAAAGGGATATGAACCGCCGTCTGAAGCACTTTAACCAAATGAAAAATAACAAATAATACTTTCAGCAGTTGTATATTATCGTGTATGTTCGAAGATTATAGATGCTGTTCCTATTCAAAGCAATATTTATGCTTTTTACAGCAATTTTAAGCCGTGTATTTTTTCATAATGAGGTGTTTTTATGGCAAGTGATCAACCAACTGCAAATGAAATTGAGAGTATTTATATTGATGGTCAACTCGTTCACCCTTTAGATATAGAAAATCCTGATGCCTTTTTTACAAATTTAGTGCGGGATGAACTTGAAAACTATTTAGTAGAGGAAATACAACAACTCGATAATCTAACAGCAGCAACGAACGTCTTTAATAAAATGGTTGATGAATTCATTAATTACGCTGTAACAACTTATCTTGGGCACGTAGAAACTGATTCAATAGTCGTTGTAAAAGAAGAAAGTACCATACTACAAGTTATAGAAGAGTATCGTGAGGCTGACGCAAAGCTAGGTGCAAATGAACTTAACCATAATAACTTAGACATTTTTGATTATGCGGGTGATTTACTAAGAGGGCTGGGAATTCCAAACTTGGGATTGGCTATAAAAGCAAAACGAATTGAAATTATGATTCGCGAGCAAACACAAATTCAACTTGAAAAAATAGGTGGGCTAAAATATTTAAATGCCCAAGCTATTGAACGCGGCAGACAAGGTGGTCAAAACAAAGCTCTTAAACAAAAAGAGCTTGTGTTTTTTGTTTTAAGGGAATACGAAAATAATTATATGAATTCAAAGCATAGCCAAGCGCGTGCTGCAAAAATGATAAAAGATAAATTAAACGAGCACATACAAAACACATCAAAACTGAGGGCACAAAACCAGCCATTTAGCGAAACCTCTGAAGCAGTTTTGAAATGGATCTCTAACTTCAATAGCTACATGACAAACCAAGTTTGGCCGCCAAAAACCTCATCTGCGGTAAAAGAGTATTATGAGTCGAGGTAACAAGTCTTTGTATGGTTTTGGTATTAATGCCGCCTCTCTTTGCTAAATTGCCAATATTACGAAAGTTGCTCTGGTTGAAAAAGGTACGGCTATAAAGCCGTACCCACTATGCCACTATGATATTTACCCTTGGAAAATTAAAGTTTTGATAAATCCATGAACTTAGCATTTTGAGGATTATTGCAGAACCTATGAATTTCCCTATCAACTAACGCTCCAAAATTCAAATGAACCCTATTAGATAATAAGTGACAAGATGATTCTGCTTCTTGTTGACGAGAAAAGTACTGATTTTTCCTTATTGAATGCCGTAACACATGGAACATCGTACTCATTATATTATATTTAGCAGCCAAATAATGAACGTAAAGCTTACCTTTCTCCTTCAATGTATTATGAATAGTGCCGTTTACATGTTCAATAGCGAAATTTTCAAAGTCCATCAAAATATTGTTATTCTGAGGCATGAGAAAACGGCTCATTGGATATATGTTCATATCAACAAATTGCATAAGACATGAGTCAAAGCTTCCATAATCGTCTTTTTTAAGGATTTGACCATTGATTTCATAATGTAACTTAGCTTTTTCTATAGACTTATAAAATGCTAACTTTTGTGCACCTTCAATATTGTCTGTAATAACTGTTATTTTTGCATTATGGTAAGCTTTTAATGATGAAAAAATAGAGTCAAACAGAACCTCAAATTTTTCAATATTTTTATCTCGCTTATTCCTTGACTTGAAATTATACTTTTTATTTAAAACTGTAGCAGAATGGAAATCAAAATTTAGCTTATGTTTTTCTAATGCCTTTGACCACAATATCCATCTTGTTAATGCCTCCATTTTACTTTCTTTAAATTCTTGATCATCATGTATCCAATTACCGCTTCCTTTAATCAACCATTCCTCAGGCTCAAGTTCTGGCCTGAATTTATATTTAAACTGTTTAACGAAACCTGCAATTGCTGAGACAAAACTATTATCAACAAGGACACCACCAACAAATGTCATACTTTTAATAAAACGCTCATCAATATATAAAGTTACCTCTCTATCTACAGTTATGTCAGTAACCAAATGAACATTTGAATTTTGGTAAACTTCATTTGCAAGCCATAAAGTTTGCTGAGGTCTTATCTCATCATGTCTCGGGATATAGTAATTTAAATCCTCTAACTTTAGTTTGTAAGCCATGGCTATCTCTGCGATTAATCGCTCAATTTTGAAGCGGGAAATTTGATTCAATACGGTTTATTTCTAACTAAGCTTCGATATTTTCCTTTCCAATATCAAAATAATGGAACTCTTATGCTGATGCCCTTACTCAGTAGTTTGTTAAACAGCACTGAGTTTAAATTAATAAAAAGCTCTTACCTTTGTCCATTAAGCACTTTTTATCAGAAATTACAATACCGCGTACTTAGTGTTTAGCAAACTATGGGAAGCCCAGTTTTTAACTACTTAATTCTATACTCTGCCAAGAACTCGAAATATTTATAGATAATATGAATTTACTCTCTCCAACTATCGCTCACAGAGGAGCTTACATTTTCAATCTCTGGTTGAGAATACCCATTTCCACCAATAGTTGGATAAAAAGCTAGGCTAAAAACTACATCTATTGAATCACCAGAAAACATCTTATCCTCATTGCTTGTACCTGAAACTGTTGCGCCCATCTTAATAGATACCTCTCCATCTTGTCTTTCTTCAACCCCAATAACATGAACATCTTCAACAAACTCAAACTCAGCATTAGTTTCTGCCATTGACCCTGTAACAGAATCCTCATGTAATAATAAATCATAATTATCTGAATCACCTGCAAACTCACTTGCTAAATCTTTGAACAAATCATCAGACATAAATCTGACAGTATCCATATTTTCAAACATTTGAACCAAGTGATCAAAAACTTCTTCTGCTGTTACGTTTATTCTTGACTTTTTAATGAGCTCAGAAAGAGCTTTGAGAATTGTTGAATTGCTATATGCAACACATGAAAGCTCCTGTAACTGAGATAATGAAAAATCATCATCTACTAATAGCTCGTCACTATTTCTATAACCGAAGCAAATCACTAAACAATCCATCATAAAATCTATAGGCGCATTTACTTCATCTTCAATAAAAGATTCTGATAAATATTTAAGAAAAACGTAAGCGGTCGGGAACCTTGCGTTTAATATCTCTTGGTGGTGATGGGCTTTTGCTCGTTCTTGAGCCAGCTTTTCTCTTTCATCTCGTCTTCTTAAATCTTTGAGTTTTAATTCTTCCTGCTCAGCTTCTAACTCTAATTTCTTTTGTTCTGCTATAGACGCCTTTTTCTGAGCTTCTAGCTCTTCCAGCTTAACCTTTTTACTGTTAGCCTCAGCTCTTTTTGTATCCGCTCTAGCTTCAAGCTCTTTTAACTCGGCTTCTAACTTTTTCCCTAAGTACGGGTTGGCAGGATCTCCTTTGTATATTACTTCGTTCAATTCCGTTTTTTTCTTAGCCTTTATTATATCAATACCAACAACCTCGCTGTGTCGCCATTCTTCCGCTCTTTTAAGTAATTTATGGCTTAAAACATTCAAATACGGTAAACCAAACGCGTATATCAATGCCACTAGCAAAGGCCACAGCCATACGCTTAAGTTTGAAGGTATAATTATCTCTTCGAAAGCTAAAAGCCTAACTTCAAGGTCTCCTTTTCCCCAAAATAATAAGAGAAAGTATTTCCAATTGAATAAAACCCACGCCCCCACAAAAGCGCCTAAAACAGGGCTTGTGATCTTCACTTTATTATCACTAAACCAGCCTTTAATTAAATCCTGTACCATTTCAACTCCTGAAAGCCTATGATTTTTTAAACCCACTCAACATATCAAATATCACTCGCGCAAATTGTTGGTTTCTTGCTGGATCTGACAGCAGCTGCATCATTTGTTCTTGGTGGGCATCACTGCTTCCTAAAATGGCGTCGTCCATTGCTTGAGGGAAATCACCTAGCATGGCTTGATCTGGGCTGTTGTTTGCAATCTGGCTCATTACAGAGGCGTTTTCGCTTAGTTTATCGCGCACTGTAAAGGCATAATTTAGCATGTCTTTATCTGTTAGGTTATCAGTAATAAAAACCTCATTAAGCTTGTCGATTATTTGCGATAAAAACGCCTCTTTTTTATCTTTCGCTTTGGCACTACCCACGTCATTACTTGGCTCTAGCTTGTAATCAGGATCACCTTCTTTTAACTGAATATCCTGCTGGCGTATTTTTGATAGGCGGTAATGGCTCATTACTACGTTGTCTAAATCAAGTTCATCTTCGGTCACTACTTTTTCACGTAACAGTGGCCGTAAATGGCGGGCGAATAAGCTTAGCTTTTCAAGCTCTTTGTCGTCGTACTCCACCAGCTGCGACATAAACTCGTAAAAGCGGGTAAAGCTGCCTAAATCCTTTTTGAATATCTCTAGGCGGTCTTTTTCTTGTTTACACTCTTTAAAGCTTGTTTCTGCGTTAGCTATTAACACTGCGTCTTCAGTCTTTTTGGTGCGCTCAAACATTTCTTTGGCTTTTATATACGCCTCAATTGCTGAGGCGTAACGCTTTTGCCAACGCTCTTTAGCTGGGTGAATAATATTGCTAATTGCCGCATTTGATTTATTTTTAGTGAAAAAAGCCGCACAAAACTGCTCAACCTCAGTCCATAAAAATATGCCGCTAGCACGCAGTTTTTCAAATAAATCAAAAACAATCTGCGGGTCAGTCACATCAGCAAGCTCTGCAGTTTGATAGTAAGGTTGAAATGCCTCTAGTATGTCTTCTGGGGCATTAAAAAAGTCCAGTACAAACGTGCCTGTTTGCGCTTTACTTGGGTAAGTACGGTTTAATCGCGACAGGGTTTGCACACACTCAACACCACCTAGCTTTTTATCTACATACATAGCGCATAACTTTGGTTGGTCGAACCCTGTTTGAAACTTATTAGCCACCAGCATTACTTGGTAATCGTCACTATCAAATGCTTTGCGCATATCGCGGCCTTTAAGCTCAGGGTTCATATTTTTTTCAGTAAACTTTTTATCTAAAAATGCAGCGCTATCGGGGTCACTTTCGGTAAATTCAACTTCGCCTGAAAATGCCACCATAGCGCGTATTGTCGAGTAACCTGTTTTTTGCTCTGCAAGCGCTTCTGCTACATACTTATCAAATGCAAGCTTATAACGTACAGCCTCTTTACGTGAGCCAGTGACTACCATGGCTTTAGCTTGTCCGCCTAATAAACCCATTACGTTATCTTTAAAGTGTTCAATAATCACTTTAACTTTTTGCGATATATTATGGTCGTGTAAGCGCACCCATTGATTAAGCTTTACGGTTGCCTTTTTACTATCAACCTCTTCATCTGCCGCTGCTATTTTTTGAGCAAGTTGGTACATCACCTTATAGTTAGTGTAATTTTTAAGCACATCTAATATAAAGCCTTCCTCTATTGCTTGGCGCATTGAATATATGTGATACGCCACTGGCTTATTTTGTTTTGATGGAGGTAGTTCTGGGTTAGGTAATCGACCAAACAGCTCTATTGTTTTTGCTTTAGGTGTGGCAGTAAACGCATAGTAGTTAAGGTTTGCACTACCTCGGCGGGCTGCAACGGTAGCATCGAGTATATCCTCTGACGATAACTCAACATCATCGTCAATCTCTTCAGTCATCAGCACTTCTTTTAACTGTCGAGCAGTAGAGCCACTTTGTGATGAATGAGCTTCATCGGCAATAACCGCATAGCTGCGCTCTTTTAAGCTGGTGCTGTTCTCTATAGCACGCAATACAAACGGGAAGGTTTGAATGGTTACTATAATAATAGGCTGAGCGTTTTCAAGTGCACTAGCAAGCTTTTCTGATTTCGAACCATCACCTTCTTTATTGTTAATTCGCCCCACTACACCATCTGCATGCTCAAACTGATAAATAGTATCTTGCAGCTGATCATCAAGTACCGTTCGGTCTGTTACAACAATCACTGAATGAAACTGTTTATTACCTTGCTCGTCATACAAGGTAGAAAGCTGGTGGGCTGTCCAAGCAATAGAGTTTGATTTACCTGAGCCTGCACTGTGTTGCACTAAATACTTGTTGCCTGTGCCCTCTTCAATTGCAGCCTCAATAAGCTTACTTACTACATCCCACTGGTGATAGCGCGGGAAAATAAGCGTTTCTTTTTTATCTTTTAGCCCTTCCCAATTTTCAAACTCTTCTATTTGCAAGTGTACAAAGCTACCTAAAATGTTAAGCAGGTTTTTAGGCACTAATACTTCATTCCACAAGTAATCGGTTGCATAACGGTTAGTGTCTTCAGGTATATCATTACCTGCACCACCTTCGCTTGTGCCTTTGTTAAAGGGTAAAAACAAAGTGTCGTCACCCGCAAGCTTAGTGGTCATATACACTTCATACTGGCTTACGGCAAAGTGAACTAATGCACCGCGCTTAAAGGTCAGCAGTGGTTCTGGCTTTTTAGTTGCGGGGTCTTTAGGTAAGCGAGTTTGTTTGTATTGCTTAATCGCATTTTCAACCGCTTGTTTAAATTCTGATTTAAGCTCAAGAGTTGATACAGGTAAGCCGTTTACAAATAACACCAAATCTATGCGCCAGCTCTTGGCTTTGCTACCTGTTGCAGCTAAGTGCTCTGCATTGGCATACGGGCTATACACTAACTCTTGCACTATACGACAAGTGTTTTGCTCGTAACGCGCTAAGGTTTCTGGGTTTAAGTTATGCTCTGGTTTAAATTGGCACAGTTCAAAACGCGCATTACGAATTTTTAAACCATGGCGTAACACACCTAATACACCATATGTGCGTGAGGCTTTATCTGTGGCGTTTATATCTGCTTTTTTAAGCTGTGCCACCAGCGCTTCTAAAAAGTGGCGTTCAGGGTCATTAGGGAATACCTTGCACAGTTTTTGCCACTCTTTTGGTTGGGTGTTTTTAACAAAGGCCAGTGCATCTTGTTCATACAAAGCGGTTTCGCAGTTATAGCCAACACCTTTGCCTTCAACCCAGCCATTTGCAACCATTTGGCTAATTATGTCATCTTGAAAAATACGTTCTTGAGTTACATCATTCATGATTTTATTCTTATTTTGTTATTTAGTATTATCTAATTGTTCAAGCTTGGGGAGCTGCTGTGGCTGCTTCTTTTTCTCATATTTTTTAGCCAACTTGTCATACACATGAGTGAGTTCGTTATAGCGAGCATTTCGATCATAAAGCTCTAAAACAAACTGGAAAACTTGAAAAGCGTATAGCAAATCGAGCTCAGCTACATCAGAGCCATGCGTCCCCTCGTTACCAATCTGTCGCAAGGCATCAAGGTATTTAGCCTCTTCAGGATGGGTTTTCTCCAAACTTTTGATCATTCGCCCAAGGTTATTACCCTCAACCTGCATATCCTTACAAAAGTTTTCAATTGCCCGTCTTAATTTAGAGGCTGACGATGGAGGATCAAAATGAAAGTGTTTAAATGCATCTAGTAACTCTTCAGCTATATGTTTGGGAACATTTTCTGAGATCGGAAATATAAAAATAGATGGAGAAAAATGCTCAACTTTTATTTGTCTAGCCTTTGATGATGACTGACTCATGCCAGTTTGATGCTCCAATAACATTCCTGAAGCACTTATATTCTGTTGACAGTTCGCACACTCAAAAAAACTGTTAAATATAAAAGTATTACCATTTGTAGGCTCAACAGCCTCGGCATAAGCGTTTGTAAAAGTTAGAAGCAATGGGATAAGAAGACCTTCACTTTTGTTACTTACTTCGCGACTTTTATCGATTAAAGCCTGTTTTCTCTCTTTTTCAAATCGGTATTTTCGACTGGTAATAAGTAGGTGTTCTTTATTAACAGGCCGAGATTGAACACTTTCTTTGCTTAACTTTAGTGAATACTGATTACAATGAGGACAAGGCAGCTCAGGGTAACTATCTAAGTCAATAAAGCCTGAAATCCTTTTCCATAATTCTATATCCATTACTTTTCTATCCCTTTGTTATTTTTTACTTTATGTGCAAAATTTATTTAAATTACTTTTCAGGTTTACCCTGCAGCTGTTTGAGTGCATTGGCTAAGTCTAAATCAACCTTTGATGGCTGAGCATCAATAACTCTACGGTACTTATCGTATTCTTGTTTTGCTTTTTCTGTCGCTTGTGCCTGTGAAATATTGCCAGCATGGTTAAGCACTTCATAGTCACTTAAGCGCAAAAAGTCATCAAGCTTGCTTGCCCAGTCTGCCATTTTCATTAGTTTACCATTACGGGCTTGCAGCTCTGCAAATTCTAAGTAGGAATTAACCAATCTATTTAAAGTATCGAGTTCTTTCTCGTCTAAATAGTTTTTGCCTGTAACCACCTCTTTGCGGGTTGGTTCTGTGCCTGCAAAGCTGGTTAAGCCTAAATGAGGTTTGTCGGCATCAATTCGTTTAAACACGAGCTCTGCTGCGGTATTACCATGTGCAGCCCAATGCATTTTATTTTGCACTTTCGCAAAAAAGTCGACACTGGTTTGTGCTTTGCCATCGTAATCTATGCTGGTGGCGTATATATCGCACACCTTACGCCAGAAAATTTTCTCTGATGAACGTATGTCGCGTATGCGGTTTAACAGCTCATCAAAGTACTGCATGTTATCAGGGTTTTTAAGGCGCTCGTCATCCATTACAAAACCTTTGGTTAGGTACTCTTGTAATGTTCCTGTTGCCCACTGGCGAAATTTAGTGCCTTGCTTAGAGCGCACGCGGTAACCTACTGCAATAATTAACGGCAAATTATAGTGCCTAGTATTATAGTTTTTGCCGTCCTCGGCAGTTATTCGGAATAACCGAACAACTGAATTTTCAGCCAATTCCTGTTCGTTAAATATATTAGTAATGTGCTCGCTGATGGTCGCTTTTGACTTGCCATACAACAGGCATAAATCAGCTTGAGTCAGCCATAACGTCTCGGCCTCAAAACGACATTCAACCTTGGTTTGGCCTTCATCTGTTTCAAATAAAATAAACTGACCAAGCGGCGGCGTAACATTATTAATCATTTGGATGCTCCCAATTACGCACGTCTATTTTGCCTGTAACTGCAGCAGAGATTAAGGCCGTGCGGCGTTCTTGCATCAATTCAATAGCATTAGTTGAATTGTTAATAAGCACATCATATTTCGAAGTTAGCGCTTCTAATTCACTGACTATTAGATCTTGTTCAGATAATGGTGGTATTACGAATGCGAAGTTTCTAATATTATCAACATTTATTCTTTTGAATGTAGAACCAACCATTGCTAGTTCTAATTGCTGACTTATTACACCGGAATGAAGAACATACATAGCAAACAAAGGAAGTAACCCGTTAGATAGTCTGATCAAACAAACATCCTGCCCCATTGCAAATGGGGGAAGCCCTTCGCTTACAATAGCGGCTTCGCCAACAGTTGCATTTCGACTATAAATGATATCTCCAACCTTGGGTTCTCGGCCTCCACCAATAAGTTCATTATAATACTTTTCACTCGTATACTTTGCTGTTGATAAATCTACAAACCATTTTTTAACTTCACTAATACTCGCTAAAGGGATGCCATCATCAAAAAACTCTGCAGTTATATGCTTACAGTCAATAACCTCGCTATAATGTTTTAAAGTTGAAGCAATCCAATGAGCTGGCACCTCACCTAACCACTCGACACCCGAATCTTTCATTGGGGCTTGTGGGTTAAGGCCTTTAGTCACTGCATGGCTTATCACCGCTTGGCGCTTTTCTTTTAATAGCTTAATCAGTTGCTGCTGCTTTTCGATCAAGGTATCGATTTTAGCCGTTTCGTGATCGAGGAAGTTGGCGATTTGGATTTGTTCTTCAAGTGCAGGTACGAGTATTGGTAGTCTTCTAAAGTCTTCAAATTTCATAGACTGGCGTAGGCCTCCACCCATGCCATAAAATACTTTTGTCGTGTCATATGAATGAAGTAACCTGTAAACAAAGCGCGAGTTCAATTCCGACTTTGTTGCAAGTTTTAAATATGCAGATGTGATAATCCCATTTTGCTTAGCCAGACCTACACGAAGGCTTCGCTTGTCATTTTGAAGATCAGTTAATCGTAGAATAATATCCCCTGAATTAACTATTTGATATGTATTAAATGATTCTGGTAATAATCCAAAGTTTTTCTCTACATCACGTTTAACTATTCGGCCGTAGCTAAGTGATAAAACATTAGTTTCTACGCCGTCTAAGTTTTTATGCGCTGTCTGATCAAAAAGAGCAAAAGTTGGCTTTAATTCCCACCCTGACGGAATATCTCTGATCCATTCAACCCCAGAATCCTTATACTCAGGATATGCCTGATATTTTCCAGCTTTTAACTCATTCATGCGAACCTCCAAGTTGAGATTTAAACCAATTGGGCAACAAGTTGTTGCCCAATTGCCCGCACAGGGCTAAAAGCTCGGCATTCACTTTAACAACGGCTTTTTGCTGGCTTAATGCCACTTTATGTTTAAGCTCAGTAAGCCATTGCTTATATTCTGCTGTTTGCTGTGATTTTAGGTGTTTGTTTTTATGCATTCTCATCATCCTTCAAAGCCCAAAATGGATGCGTTGCCCAATTTTCAGGAAACCCCATATTTCTAACGGGTACTTCTGGGTGCTTAACTATTAATTGAACAAGCTTGTCTGTCCATTGACTATCGGGACTTACTTCTTTCATTAGGTGTGCCAGCAATAATAAAACTGAATATAAGCGTTTTGCAGGCTGTATATGGCTATTAGGTAACGCTGTGGGTAACTGCCATTCTGCGTCTCTTAGTAGCTTAGGTGCAATAGGTAACTCCCTATTCCACAAGCGAGCATGATGCGCGCAACAATTTCTGATAAAGGTAAGAGTATGTAACCAACTCGCAAATTTATCCTGAGGAACATTAAAGCGCTTTGCGATAGCTTTTCTGTCGGAGTCTTTAACTAACCCTTTATATAAATGAGAAAGCTCACCCAGCGTTAGCTCTTCAATTACAGCCCAACATGGTGGTAAATTAGGCTCGTTATAATGGCTCACATAGTATCGGCAATAGTTTTCACGTTGCTTTAGATTAATTAGTTCCGCTTTTTTTTCGGGGGTATGTTGCGGCGAATTATTAATTTTTGCGGTCTCTCTTGCCAAAATGCCACGCTCTTTGTCCTGCTTATCACTTAATGATTTAATTAATCGATTATGATCATAATTGCGATTAAAGTGATTGCGGTCAATGTACCAGTGAGAGCCACTATAAGGCTCATCATCTTTTTGATACTTTGGGCCCATAACATTATTAAACATGGAGCGGGTAGCAACTTCAATGCGCTCAACCGCATCCATAATTAACAGCCTAAGCTCTCGGTCAAAAGCATACAAAGCAACCACTTGTTTAAACTCACTGCCTTCATTAAATGGGTGCTCTTCATCGTGTAACTTTTGAAAAGGCCGCATATAGGCTGATAGTCTAAAAAAGCTAATAACCTCTAAATAATGTTTAGCTCGTTCAGGCTCTTTTATACTTAGCCCACGTTGCTGGAGTAACGCTATTTGCTCATCAAGGCTAATCGAGGGTTTAAAAAATGGGATCACATCAATTCCCTATCAAAACTTTTTACTAGATGGCATGTATGTTTTAAATGGGAGGAAGTTATTAAGGCGTAGAAAAAAGAAAACCCGCACAATTTCAGCATGAATTTTGATAAATCAAAGCACATAGGCTTGGCGGGTATATTACGTATTATATTAGTTTTTAATGACGATAAGGTCAATAACAATAGTAAATTAATAATAGTTATTTGTTGGGTTTTAATCCACCATGAGGTTAGTCTTAGCTGCAAAGTCACTATATTAGATGACTTAAGATCACAATACTTCATTACGAATGCACCTCTTGCAACAATTTCATTATGTCATTACTCACAGCATCTAGCTCTGCATCAATCTCAGCTAAGTTACGTGGTGGCTGGTACTCATAAAAATGGCGGTTAAACGGTATTTCGTAACCCACGATACCTAGCTCACCGTCTTTATCATCACACTTGGTGGCGTTAATCCATGCATCGCTTACGTGCGGGGCTACTTCGCGGTTAAAGTAGTTTTCAACCATCTCTTTGGTCGTCATATTCGGTTGCTGTGCACCCTCAGCATAAGCTTCTTTGAGTGAGACGTTTTCGTTATCGCGTAGGTCGCCATCTTGCTTGAAAGTCACTACTTTACCTTGCCACTTTGTTACATTTCCTTGGTATTGAAATGCGCCGTGTAGTGGGTCTGCTGAACCTTTAAATAATTTATCAACCACGCATTCTGCCGCTGGGTTTTTAAAGGTAATGGCATCAAGCAGCTGTTTTTTCTCTTTGGTTTCGAGCTTAATATCTAAGGCTTTAAGCGCTTGTGTGTAGGTTATATCAAACTGGTTAAAGTCGTCTGATTGCAGCTGCTTACCACCAGCATCGTCACCTAATTGCGTTTGTAGTTGCTTCGCTTTTTCCATGAGTGATTTTTGGAATAACCAAAGTTTAGGCTCTAATACATCTTTAATTTGCTTTTCTTTCAGCTCAGGGAAGTCGGCTTTAATAATGGCTCTGGCTTCAATTTCAACTGCGCTCAAATCGCCGTATTGATTATCACCCGAGCTACCACCTGAATTGTCTGTAGACCACTGTGTGCCAAACTTTTCATACAGCGCCATCATAGCACCACTGTAAGGTTTAGGTGCAAAGCGAAGTGATGCAATGGCTTTATCAGATACTTGAGCTGACAATCTTAATGGGCGCTCTATGGTGATACGGCGATAACCAAACTCATAGGTATTAAATATTTTACTGGCAAAGGTCTTTGCTACATCGGCTTTAGGGTTAGCCGCTTGGCGACCTCGGCTACTTTTAGCTTCGGTTGGTTTGGCTAAGCCTAGCTCTTCAAGTGTTTTTGTTTCTACTTGTTCAAAGTTACCAAAGCTGCGAGTGATAACTTTAATGTCGTCTTCGCTCATTATATTACGTTTAGAGCCAAGAGATTTACGCATTTTACCGCATAAGTTAGCGCCATTAATTAACTGAACCTTATTTTTACGCTCAGCGCTTTGCTGCTGCGACTTTTTATTCGACAACACCCATACATAGGTAGCAATACCTGTGTTGTAAAACATATCAGTAGGTAAGGCTATAATTGCCTCAAGTAAATCGGACTCTAAAATATAGCGACGAATCTCACTTTCGCCACTGCCTGCGCCGCCCGTAAATAAAGGTGAGCCATTTAGAATAATACCGATACGCCCGCCGTTGTCTGAGGCATCGCGCATTTTACTAATAAGGTGCATTAAAAATAATAGCGAACCGTCAGACACTCTTGGTAAGCCTGCGCCAAAGCGACCACCGAAGCCCTTAATTGTATGCTCGTCTTTAATATCGCCTTCAATCTTTTTCCAATCTACCCCGAATGGCGGGTTAGACAGCATGTAATCAAACTTATCTACTGCTAGCTGATCATTCGATAAGGTATTACCTAGTTTGATGCGGCTTACGTCTTGCCCTTTAATAAGCATATCGGCTTTACAAATAGCGTAAGACTCAGGGTTGAGCTCTTGGCCAAATGCGCGCATAACCGCATTAGGGTTAAGCTCATGTACGTACTCCATGCCTGATGATAAAAAGCCGCCAGTACCCGCTGTTGGGTCGTAAATGGTACGAATAATACCTTCTTTGGTTAGGGCGTCGTCGTCTTCCATAAACACCAGTGAGGTAGTTAAACGCACGATATCGCGCGGGGTAAAGTGCTCCCCTGCAGTCTCGTTAGAGCTTTCAGCAAAGCGACGTATTAGCTCTTCAAACACTAAACCCATATCGTGATTAGATATAGCTTGCGGGCTTAAGTCGGTCGTTGCGAATTTTTTAACTACTTTAAAAAGTAAATTGGCGTCATCTAATAGCCCTATAAACTCATCAAACTTAAAATGTTCAAATATCTCGCGGGCATCGGCTGAAAAGCATTGAATATAACGTTCAAGGTTGGCTTTAATATCACCTTGCCCCATTTTGCCTAAATCCATAGGCGAGGTATTAAAAAAGGTTAAGCCTTTGTCATCATCTGGCGTTTTAGTTGCTTTTAATAAAAACTTTTCTTGAACTTCTTCAGCCAAGTTTAATGGTTTAATACGTTCAAATTCAGCGACTACTGCATTTTTAGTTGGTTCAAGTACACATTCAAGGCGGCGTAATAAAGTAAAAGGTAAAATAACACGGCCATACTGAGACTGTTTAAAATCACCACGCAGGAGATCGGCGACTGACCAGATAAAAGCAGCTTGGTTATTTGAAGTAGTATTCATGAGTAGATAGCCTCTATGCAGTTAGCTGAGTGTAATTGTTTTTGTTTATGTACTTGCTGGTGTGAAATAAATAGGAAATCATAAGTATTACTAGCATCATTTTCTTGTACTTTACTATAAAAATAAAACGCCTCCAGCCCTGAGTCTTCCTCAAGATCAATAAGTCGTACAAAGGGAAAAACCTTTAATTTATCCTCATTATTTTGTGATGAAACAAAATAGAGCTCTTCATTAACGAATGGCGTTTTTGATGATAGTGTTTTCAATCCAAAAGGATAGCAGCCCAAGCCACTATACTCTTCTAATTCATATGCATGATCATTTCCATCCCAAACACCTGAAATTGGACGAACTAAACAGTAATCGTTGAACACATCATAAAACATATCTAAAAAATCGAGATAGAGATTATCCACTAACTTAAAGGTATCTCTTGCGGCAGATTTTGTTGGGTAACTACCATGACCCGATGTTTCATTTCTAATAATAACAGCGTCATCAAACAGCTTCGCAAGTTTTTCACTGAATATGATATTTATCAGTAAGCTTTCTTGAGGTAAGTTTTCAGCTTTTGTTTTTAAGAGCTTTAGTAAATTATTCCAATTACCAAACGTTGCGTTTTTAAGATAGCGTTTTTGTGTTTTCAAGATACTCAGGACCGCATCTTGGTTAAGCTCTTTTTCTATAAAGCCTAAAGCTAATGAATTTGAAAAAATAGCTAAGCATTCAAATAACTTCAGTAGTAACTCATATCGGGCTTTATAATCCGACTCACTGATACTCCCATAATGATGCATTATATTAGCAAGCGGATAAGGTGCGACATCTAAAACTCTTGAATGTAATCCCTTATCAACAGGTAATCTGTAACGTTCAAAACGATAATCACTCTTTTCTTCTCTCCATAAGTCTTGCTCTAAAGTAATTAATTTTTTTCTCCATTTTGAACTTTCATTCAAAATTAAAGCTATTTCTTGCTGTTCTTTTAAATCTGGGAAGTTGATAACTTTTCTTAAAGTAGAATACTTTTGAGGAGAGCTCGCAACTCCATTTGTTCTATATGTTACTAACCACAGTTTCCATTTTTCGCTTTGAAAAAAAAGTTTGAGATAATCAATATCAAAATTGACATTAAATTTGAAAAAATTGTATTTGCTTTTATCAATTGAGATAGATGCGCCATAGTCATTAAATACAACTTGATGCCATCTTTTAGAAATTGCAATATCCCAACCTATATCATCTGCATCAGTTTCTTGAAAAAAATATCTAAACTCTCTTCCTTGAATACTTATGTCACTACTCAACAAATCAAATGAGAATTCTACGCCCAGCTTTCCCATTTGACCGTCTTTTGAATCAATATAACTTCTATCTATTTCATAGCCTTCATGGATATCATCTAGGGTTGACAGTAAATAAGTATCAATTTCAGTGTTTAAAGGAACTCTTTCATATTCAAACTTGCGACTACTCAGCCCTACCTTAACTTGCCTGTAACAGAAGTCGTCATTACTTAGAACTTTGCAGTTTTCTCCACCTTTAAAAGAGTCGTATTTTTCTAGTAAGTCCGTGATAGACTTTGTGTCTAAATAGGTATTTTTCATACCTACTCTTTTTCTTGAGTTTAAACCCATCACACTACCATCAATCAATTGGACTTTATTTTTTCGATTAATCGCTTTCTTGTTGGTCAAGACTAAAATATAAGGCTGAACGGATGTATTAAAAAACATATTTTCAGGTAATGCGATGATTGCTTCTAATAAATCGTCATCTAATATAGCTCGCCTGATTGCACTATCACCGCTATTTGCATCACCTGTAAATAAACAAGAACTATTGACCACAACACATGCTCTACCACCGCCATCAGCTTTAGGTCTGAGTTTACTAATGACATGCATTATGAACAACAGTGTTGAGTCACTACCTCTAGGTAGCCCGGCTTTAAACCTATTTGTACTATTTAAAGATTTGTTCTCAATCTCAATTGAGCCTTTAAAAGGTTGCCACGATAAACCAAAGGGAGGGTTAGATATTATATAGTCAAAATTAGCACTGCTAAACTGATCATGTGTGAGTGTATTTCCTAACTTTATATTATTGGGCTCTTGACCGCTAAGTAATATACGAGCTTTTGCGATGGCACAAGATTCGGAGGAGACATCTTGCCCATAAGTAGATAGTAACTGATGCGGATTTATTGAGTTTGTATGTTCAATAGCAGCAGATAAAAAGCTCCCAGAGCCGACTGTAGGATCATATAAGCTCCTTATTAACTTACTTGAGGATAGTTGATCTTCCTCTCCTGAGAACAACAGAGATGTAGTTAGTTTAACTATATCCTGTGGAGTTAATCGTTCATTTGCCCCCTCTAAAGAGCTTTCTAGAGAACGGTGACTAAGTTCAGAAAAAACAACTCCCATTACCTGATTGCTAACTTCATCCAGACCTAAATCTATACTTGCGAAACGCTCAGATACATCAATAAGTTGATTACTTAAATTAAGTTTTTGTATAGTATTAAAAAAGTCGAAAGACTTAAATATATCTAAAACATTTTTACTGAATGATTGAATGTAAAACTCTAAATCATTAACTCTATTCTCGTAACTGAGTTGATTTAAATTCATTTCAGAAGTGTTATAAAAGCTTAGTCCCGTTATTTGAAAGAGAAAATCATCTTCGGCACATTCAAACTTTGCTTCTTTATATTCAGAAAGAACCTCTAATTTAGTGCTTTCCAATAAGCAATCTAATCGCCTCAATAGTGTAAAGGGAAGAATAACACTACCGTATTGAGATTGTTTAAAACCTCCTGAGCGAAGCAAATCAGTTACTGACCAAAGTTTTGCAGCAATTGCATTTGATCTTCCATTTTTTTCCATAAACTAATCTTCCATAAAGTAATCGCTATCAAGCGCTTTTACTTCAAATATGTGTTTAGTGCTTACACCTAAATTATGAGTAAGCATGAGTTCGGTTAGTTGTGCGCCATCCACCAGCACTGTTCGTTTTTCTATCATGCTTACGTATTCGAGGGCATCTTTACTAAAACTGCTGGTGGTGATGAATACGCCCTTTTTAGCGCGGTGCATATCAAGCGCACCCGCAAAGGCTTGTATATCTGGGCGACCAACTGTTTTATTGGTGTAACGTTTGGCTTGCAAGTATATCATTTCGAGGCCGAGCTTATCTTCTTTGATCACCCCATCAATACCACCATCTTGCGTGTATTGCGTGGCTTGCCCTGCATCTTTGCGCGAACCGCCATAACCCATAGCTAGCATTAAATCGACAACTAAGTTTTCAAAAAATACGGGGGATGCTGCTAATATCGCTTTTAGTATTTCGTCAGTTAAATTGGTATTGAGGGTATCTATCGCGGCTTCAATCAGTTCTTCTGGGGTTTTGTCTGAGTTATTGCTTACTATGCTGGTGGAATTTGCTTGTGCAGGTTCACTTTCGTCTTTAGAACGTGTTTTAAAATCAATAAAAGCTGCAAACTTACTTAAGTATTGATTATTGATTGGCTCACCAGACTCGATAGCCACTAGCCCTTTTTGAGTGATCTTACAAAAGGCTCTTTTCGGTTGCTCAATTAAACCCGCTTGTACTAAATAAGTTTTAGCCCAGCCTAAACGATGATAGGCATAGGTTTGTTTACCACTGGGGATACGTTGTTTTAACTCTTGCACTGTTAATTGTAACAATGAATAAACTTGGCTATCAATTTCACTAAGCTTTAATGATTGTGGGTAATGCAATTTAAGCACCTGTAGTAAAGGCTGCATAAACGCTTGATAGTTAGGTACTGTCATATTTCCTTTTGCCAGCATTGCTGGATCCCTCAAAAACTAAACAACTGCATGTTATGTAATTTACTTATGTAGGGCAATTGTTTGCGGTAAATGAGTCAACTTCCTCCCCTCTTTTAGTCTCATCTTTGCGTGCCAGCGACTATTTCGATGATTTAACCACATTTGTCGTTATGACAAACTTTGCCAAATGACAAAAACTTTGTCATTTTAATTAGCTAATTATTCACTCTATGAATAATTTAAAATAATAGTATTCAAATAGTTAAACCTACAGAGTGAATAAACACGCCAAACGGATTCATTTTAAACGCGAAGTGGAATTACTAGTTTTAGCGTACCAAATCCTATGAATAATGGTCTTATACGAGCTGAAATTTGCCCCTTAAAACACCTTAAATATACAAAAATGGCAAACTCTATCTATAAGATTGTCATAAATCACCTCTGAGCCCTTTATACACAAGGGCTCTAACAGGCATGAACAAAGCGCCAATCTAACGAGGATCTAACATTTATCAGCAGAAAAAACGGCTAAAAAACTGTCTTTTATTTTTGAAGTAGTGCAATTGGTAACGATGGTTGATTACTTTTACTACATCGTGCAACGGAGCTTATAATTTCCGTCTCTGTCATTGTTTGATTTGCAAGAATAATTGTAGGCCCATACTGGTTACGTAAGTGTGAAAGCCGCTTATCAAGCGTTACTTTACAACGTGCTTTTACTTCTCGAACAATCGCTCTTGGCTCAACACTCTTGAGCATGCGGCTATATGCCTTTGGGTATGCTGCAACAAAATAGCTGTCTGGTGATGTAAAAATATCAAGCGGTATCGGTTGAGCCCGCTTACCTTGTAAACGTAATTCGTGACGCGTCCAATCTTTGTAAAAAGGCTCATTTACAGGTAGTTTGAGTTGCTTACCCTTTTCATAAATAACCATCTTTTTATGAGAGCTATTGGCCCCTATGTAAATTGTTCTCCCCTCGTTTGATTTGAGATCCCGTCGAGTCGGCGCAGTACCGGACTTAGGCGAGTAGTCACCTTTACTAAACGACTTTTGAACATGACGTATGTTGTATTTACCGCTTAAATCATCGAGCGCTAAATCAATTCGCCTAATGTCCAACTTAGCAAATTGCTCGAGTTGTAATAGCGGAAAAAAATAGCGGTCATCTAAATTGATTAACTCACATGCAAAACCTGTTAGCTCTAATCGAATACTTGTTTTATTGTTAGGCCATTTAATTGCACCGCAACTTTGTTTAACCACATCAAAACTGTGAAGTAATTGCCCATCATCAAAGTGTTTTAACTTAGGCTTAAACTGACTGATTTTAATCAATAGTGACTTTAGCCAGTCTTTGAGCTTTTGCATAACCTCATCAAATTGGTCCTTACAAACAAGTACTAAATTAATAGTTACATAATCAATTCGTGTTTTAATATTATTGTTTACTAAAAAAAGACCATCTGTCTTTGTTAATGACTCTTTATAAGACACTGTAAGCATATTGTTTTTACTTACTTTATTGGAATTAATTGTCGGTGTTAATGCCCCTTTTATGATCTTATTATCCATTAATGCATGCCTCCATCCAGTTTAAAATGTCGGATAATCGCCATGCTGTCGTTCTTTTATTTAATTGAATTCGCTTTGGAAACGTACCCGCCTGCTCCATCTCATAACGTGATGTACGTGATAGCCCTGTAATATGCTGGCATTCTTTTTCTCTAACAAAACGGTCAATACTAAGTGTTTGCTGTTCACAGTGATCTTTATTCATGTAAATTTCTCTATTTTTAATTTCGATTCGATCGAGTGTGATCGCATCAGTTCGAGAGCTATTAAATAGAAAAATTAAAAGTCTGAGAATCGAGCCTAGCTGCTAGGCTCAGACTTTTTTAAATTGAACAAATCGAAAAACGACTTCTTTGGCATAAAAACATAACAGCAAGCAATTGATTTTAAATAACTAATAATAAGAAATGGAGTAACTCATACAAACCGTGGATTTACATGGAGATTTATTTAAACGTAGGCTAAACAATTACTATTGATAATAATGAGGTATAAGTAGGATGTTCAAGGCCTCTTTTTTGTCAAAAGGTAGCCTTGATTATATGGCATGATTTAAAGGGTTTTACTCGCTCAGATTTTTTCCATCTGAGCTAACTATTAACTCGCTTTTGCTATGTGTTCGCTCCACCAGTCCATCATTTCTCGTCTGCGGTCGATATACTGTGCACGGTTATAAGCGCGTCTGACTTCGTTTTTTTCTATGTGTGCTAAAGCAGTTTCTATTAAGTCTGGATCAAACCCTTGCTCATTTAAAATGGTGCTAGCAAGCGCACGCATACCATGGGCCACCAGCGCACCTTCAAGCCCCATCCTTTTTATTGCCGCATTAGCTGTTTGCGCATTTGTATGACTTCGAGGATTTCTATCAGCAGGAAAAATATACTCTCTGTGGCCACTAACTGGTTTCATTAATTCCAGTAAATGAAGCGTTTGTTTAGTCAAAGGTACTTTGTGCTCCTTCCTCATTTTCATCCGCTCGGCAGGAATTATCCATAACCCGTCATCAAAGTTGACTTCAGACCATTTAGCCGCTGCGGCTTCCATTGGTCGGCACATTGTGTGTAACTGCCACTCAATCAAACATCGAGTCGTGTATTTTATGCTCGCACGATTCAGCATTGTCATTAATTCAGGCAACCTTTCTGGCTCAATCGTACTCATGTGAGTTCGTTTTGGTGATTGAAATGCACTGCGAATACCTGCCAACGGGTTTGATTGGATCAAGCCCACGTTAACAGCATAAGTCATGACTTCATTTACTCGTTGACTTAATCGCCTAATTTGCTCAAGCACACCTTTTGATGCAAGCGGTTTCATTACAGCTATCACCATGGGCGCTGTTAATGTATTAATCGGTCTGTTTGCTAATTGTGGAAATAAGTGATTTTCAAACGAACGCCAAATATCTTCAGCATATCCTTCACTGACTGATGCACGCTTTACATCAAACCATTGCTCAGAAACATATTTAAATGTATTTTGAGTTTCGTTAAGTACATCGGTTTTTTCTTGCTCGGCCTGCTCTTTCGGATCAATGCTTTTTGCAAGGAGCGCACGTGCTTGCTCTCTTAATACTCTAGCTTCTTGAAGTGTGATTGTAGGATATGCACCCAAAACCATATTATTACGCTTTTTAGTGTAGGGGCGATAGTAACGGAATATCCAAGATTTATTACCTGAGACGCGTATTCTTAAATAAAGACCGTTGCCATCTGCAAGTTCATAATCTTTATCTTTTGCCTTTGCGCGCTTTAATTGGGTGTCGCTGAGAGGTTTGATCAATTTTGCCATTAGTTACCTTCTTAAACTTAGCTACAATCAACTGAAATTTATAGTAAAAATGCTTTTTGGTACCACAAGTTTATTCTCAGCGGTTTATGGTACTTGCAATGGTACTTAGTGTTCCGAATAGTACCATACATCTTCGAACCATTTAGAAACAAAAAAGCCCTTAACTCATTAAAAGTTAAGGGCTTTTTGAACGTATTCGGCACTTGCCGAACACTATATTGGTGGAGCTGGGGGGATTTGAACCCCCGTCCGAAAAGCCTCGACCGTCGGTACTACATGTTTAGTATTGTCATTTAATTAACCTTTAAGTCCCGGACAAACACGGTAAGTAAAGGCGAGGCCGCTTAGTTTTAGCGCTTCAACCCCGGCCAGGGTTTCCGTCGCGATCAGGTGTTAGGGTGACACTCCAAAATCCAGTCCACAAGAATACATGGAAGGAGCGCTAGCCAGCCTAAGCTGCTAGAGAGTAGTTATCGTCGTTTGCGATTACTTTAAATTGCGGCTTTTTAACGAGGCAAACCGCACCTCGACATGCACCTTGGGCTTCTTGAATTCCGTCGAATCCTAATCAGCCCCTGAATTAGTAAACTCATTCAGAGCGTGCAGCCAGTATAACCGAGTAACGCGCTGATACTCAAGGCCCTTTTATGCTTTATTTTATATTGCTATGGCGTTGCTGATTAAATATGCAAATATATGTTAATCCTCTTCATTGCACCAAACAATAAAATAACATTTACTTAACATTGCTTAGGGGTTATGCTCAGCAGCGTGTTAGTTTGAAAATACCCAAAAACGGTTTAGTCGAGCAGCATGTAAATTAAAGCATCTAAATAAAAATAATAAAAACAGGCATATTACATAGGAAATCGATAAATGTCGTTGTTTATACATAACCCTGTAACGGGTTTTGTGTCACTGCTTGAGCACCCTAAAAATAGTGGTTTCCCAGTGACTAGCGCGCAACTTATTGAGTTAATCGAACAGTCCCCGTTCGCTGATTTCGATATAGTCAGTGCAAATATTGGTAAGTTATTCTCACCGAGCAAAAACTATCAGGATGATTCTTTAATTGTTGCTCGTGCACTCGATGCGTCGATATTCATTCAGGTTGATGAAAAAAATATGGTCGCTGAAGCCACATTAACCACTGCTAAAGGTGGGGCCTTAATGTCGATTGACAAGGCTCGCGAAGCACTCGTTGATGCTGGCGTATTACATGGCATTAGCACTCGTGCACTGGACAATTTTTTAGGTCAGCAATTTGACAAGCCTGCGGGTGTTTCCTATAAAGCGATTGTTGCTCATGGTCGTAGACCAAAAGAAGGCAGCGACGCTAAATTTGTACGTTTGTGCGCTACAGCACAAGATCGTGTATTGAGTCCACAAGCAAAAGAAGGTGGTAAGGTCGATATGCGCAATTTAGGCGCGATCATCACTGTAAAACCAGGCACTCCTCTAATGCAGCGTGTTGCTGCAACTCCTGGGGAAGATGGTTATACGGTATTTGGTGATGTGCTGCCCGCCATACCAGGTAAAGATCTACCATTGCAACCATTTGAAGGCACTAAACTCGATCCAACTAATCCCAATGTACTGATTGCAGATTGTAAAGGTGTGCCTGTCGCCCTCCCTCGTGGCATGCGCGTTGATGACGTGTTGTGTTTTGATAATGTTGATATTGGCACCGGTCATGTTGATTTTGACGGCAGCGTAATTATCAGTGGCGATATAAAAGATGGTATGCACGTGCGTGCCAGTGGTGATATCACGGTATTGGGATTTGTTGAATCAGGCCAGATCGAAAGTGCCAGTGCGGTCACAATTATGCTCGGTGCAATTGGTCGTAAGCGTGAAAATGACGAAGCGTTTACTTGCAAAATTAAAGCCGCTCGGACTATTTCAATTGGCTATGCCCAGTATTGCCATATTCATAGCGAACAAGATCTCTTTATTGAACGACAAGCATTACATTGTGACTTGAGTGCTCGGCGGTTGATCCGCGTTGGTAAAGCAAATAATCCGCGCGGTAAAATTATTGGCGGCAATATTTTAGATGCCATGCGAATTGAAACCGGAGAGCTAGGTGCCCCATCGGGCACAAAAACCCGAGTTTTCATCGCGCAGTATTGGCATGACTTGAGACAAAAACAATTGCAAATTGCCGATTTTGAAAAACTGTTAGCCACTAAATCCGCAGCATTAAAGCAAGCACGTAAAAAAGCAGTTAAAATTCCAGCACCAGCAAAACGACAATTATTTTTAGACAAAATTAGTGCTAGCGAGCAACAAATTAATATTCGTATTGCCAACACCAAACGTAAAAAACATCTAGTAAAACAAAAAATAGCACAGCTTTTAGCTACTAGCCGTTTAAAAATTAATGAGTTAATGCATCCCGGTGTGGAGCTAAAAATCGCAAAAGATTCAAAACACTTTTCGCGTATTTATCCGCCCCACTTAGTTAAAATGAGCGAAGGTAAAATTACTCAGTCGTTTTAACGGCTGAGTCTTCGTTGTCACCAGCTTGCTCTGCATCTTCCGGCACTTCTGCAGCTAAAGGCCAGCCACCCAGCTGTTGCCAACGATTAACTATCAAACAATATAGCTCTGCCGTACGTTCGGTGTCATATAATGCTGAATGAGCCTGTTTGTTGTCAAATTCAATGCCAGCTGCACGACATGCTTTAGCAAGTACCGTTTGACCAAGTGCCAAACCCGCTAATGAGGTTGTGTCAAAACTAACAAACGGATGAAATGGCGTACGCTTAATATTATTACGTTCTATTGCTGCATTTAAAAAACCATGGTCGAACGCCGCATTATGAGCCACTATGACTGAACGTTGACAACCCGCAGCTTTTTGAGCTTTACGTACCACTTTACAAATTTCTTTGATCGCTTCCTCTTCAGATACTGCGCCACGTAATGGCGAGAAAGGATCAATACCATTAAAATCAATAGCGGCTTGTTCAATGTTTGCGCCTTCAAATGGCTCAACATGAAAATGCACAGTATGATCAATACTGAGTAGGCCTTCATCATCCATTTTTAATACTGACACCGCAATTTCTAACAGTGCATCGGTTACTTTATTAAAGCCTGCAGTTTCAACATCAATAACCACCGGGAAAAAGCCACGAAAGCGTTTTGCGAAAAGAGTTTGTTCAGTATTTGCCATAGTATTCTTGGTTTGCCAGAGTAAGCTGGCTATTATGTCAAAAATCATAGTGGCTAGGCTAGCGCTTTACAGATTAAATTAACACTTACATTTAGGCATATAACTTGCTTTACTTAACTAGAACTAGAGCTAGCTAACGACACCTTGATGACTGTTAGCCTCTGTAAATGCAGCTTTTGCCAAGATATTGGCGTAATAAATTGTTGGAGATCCCGTAATGAAGCTTTCAATGCTGTTTATCAGTCTAAGCATTGCAACTGCATGCCTTTCAGATACGGCCAGCGCTGCAATGCGCCAGTACACAGCCACGGCAGATAACTCACAATGGGAAGTTGTAAAAACAACTCGCTTACAATGCCAATTAAATCATGAAGTTCCATATTATGGCGAAGCTATTTTCAGCGCTACCGCGAGCAAAAATAAAGACCTGCTATTTAACTTGGATATGGTTGTCCGTCCTGACAATTACAGTATTGCTGGTTTAAAAGCAGTCCCGCCAATCTGGCGAGCAGGTTTACCAGCACGTGATATTGCTGACATGAAATTACTACGAAAATTTGACGGCGAACTGGGTAACAAAACGGCATGGGAAATGTTGACCGAGCTTGAAAAAGGCTACCAACCTACTTTTTATTACCAAGACTGGCAAAATAGTGCCGATAAAATTGCCGTTGGCTTATCGAACATTAATTTTAAACAAGCCTATTGGGCATTTTTACAATGCCGCGATGAATTACTGCCATACAGCTTTGAAGATATTTCCTTCACGATTATGAATTATCAACCAAATACCAGTAAACTTACTAAATCATCAAAACAACGTTTAGATAAAATTGCTGAGTATTTAAAGTACGATACGACGATTGCGGCTATTTCGATTGACTCATACACAGATAGCTACGGTGGTCGTTGGAACAACTTAGAGCTGTCTAAAAAACGAGCTCAAGCGATCAAAGAATATATGGTGAGCCTAGGAATTGATGAAACTAAAGTTGAAACGCAAGGCTTTGGTGAAAAACGTCACGTAGCGACTAACGATAATATTTTGGGCCGCGATAAAAACCGCCGCTTAGTGATACAAATTGAGAAAATGTAGCTAAAAGAAGTAATGCCTTTTAGCTACATGACGACTGTTGTTAAGGGTTAAGCTTTTTAAACGTGGCTCTTTTTTTCAACCAACCATCACCAAACTGAAACACCGCTAAGCTCAGTAATATAATGACAGCGCCAATAAGTAATTGTTGATCAATTGCTTCATTATTTAACCAGCCCCCTAAGCCAATCGCAAAGCTTGGTGTGATCAAGGTGGTTAGCGCCACGGTACTAGCTGGTAATTTTTGTAACACATGAAAATAAGCAAGCGAACCAACCAATGAGCCAAACACGCCCAAATACACAATTGACCACAGTGATTTTACTGTCCACGTACTCGTATTGAGCTCACCATCGAACAACCACCAAGTAATAAAAAATAAGGGCGTAACAAATACTAATGCACCAAATGTGGTCGCCATTGGATGAATAGCAATTTTTATTCGCTTGATCATCACACCACTTAAACTAAAAAAGCACACAGCCATAAATACGTAAGCTAAACCCTGCATTTGCATCAATGAGCCTTGCATGTGTTTTTCACTTACCAAAAATAACCCCAATAGCGCAAATGCTAACGCAATTAGTTTAACAACGCTGAATTTTGGCTCGTTGAGTAATCGCTGTGCTAATAAACCAGATAAAATTGGTGCCAGACCAAACATTAATGATATCAGCCCTGATGGAACTGTTTTAGCTGCCATATAACTCAACAGCATGCCACCATATATGCCGATACTCGAATAACCATACAAAAAACACGCACGACGGTGCCAAGGGACACGAATATTAGCAATCGCCACAACTAATGCAGCCAGCACTAATCCTATCGACATCCGTAACAATACCGCGAGCGTTGGTGTAACAGACTCACTGCTCCAAACAATTCCCAAAGGCGTTGTTGACCAAATTAAGACCATTAAAAAATATGATGCTTTAACGCTCACAAGCGGATCCTTTTAGCAAAGTGGCGATAACAAAGAGGAAGGAGATACAGCACTAACCGCTTTGAAATCGCGGTTAGTAAAAAACAACTTAACCGCAGCGCAGCAATGGGCGCACAACTGATAGATTCAGCCATGGGCGCATGGTTAGGGCTCGGTTAACTTGTTGCATGTAAATAGTATTCTTAATAATAAATTGAATTTATAGAAATAGCAGAACTGGTTAATAAGTCAACTGCTAGAGTGGTTTTTATACCAAAAACTGACTTCACAATGATGGCTTGTAAATCATAAGTTACATTTAATTTCTTTGATTTGTAACAAAACTATTTAAGTTTGTGCCAACTAGTTATATCTTGCCTGCCTCTCACGATGTTTTAGGGGCAAAAAGTGCTTAAAAATAAAACAATAGGCAGCATGTTAATTGTTGCAGGTACCACTATCGGCGCAGGGATGTTGGCGCTACCAATCGCTTCTGCGGGACTTGGCTTTACAACCGCATTAGCATTAATTATTTCAATATGGGCGTTAATGACTTATACCGCATTATTAATGCTCGAATTACATCAACATGCTGATCGCGATGCCACGCTAAATACGTTAGCAAAATCATGGTTAGGTAAACGCGGCCAATATCTGGCTAATTTTTCGGTGATGTTTTTATTCTATGCGCTTTGCTCAGCTTACATTGCAGGTGGTGGTGCGCAACTACAAGAAAAAATAAATAACGGCTTTAGCCTCGATATTGCTCCGCAAGTAGGTTCAATCATTCTAGCGATTGTAATAGGCACAGTTGTTACCTTAGGCACCAGTAAGGTCGATAAGCTAAACCGAGTGTTATTTAGCATCAAAATTGTGGTACTGGCGAGCTTATTTTATATGTTAACCCCGTATGTTCATGGCCAACATTTACTCGAAATGCCCATTGAACAAGGCCTTATTTTATCAGCTATTCCGGTGGTATTTACCTCTTTTGGTTTTCATGGTTCGATCCCATCGATCGTTAAATATGTTGGTTTAGATATTAAAACCTTACGCCGTGTCATGATTGCCGGAGCAGCTTTACCGCTGGTTATTTACATTTTTTGGCAGTTGATCAGCCAAGGTATGATGAGTCAAGCTGAATTACTAAAAAGCTCTGGCTTACCAGGCTTTGTGGCAAGTATTGCCAGTATCGCTAATAACGCAGCTGTTGCCACTGCAGTTAACCTATTTGCAGACTTAGCACTGGCAACCTCATTTTTAGGGGTGAGCCTAGGATTATTTGATTTCTTTGCTGATGCCTTTAAAAAAGGAGATGGTAATAAAGATCGGATAAAAACAGCCCTCATTACTTTTATCCCGCCATTAGGATTTGCATTGTTTTACCCACAAGGTTTTATTATGGCGCTTGGCTATGCAGCTATCGCTTTAGTCGTACTAGCAGTGTTTTTACCCGTAGCAATGGTTTATAAGCAGCGTAGCAGCGATAAAGGCGGCTATACAGTGCGTGGTGGTAATTTTGGTCTGGCAGTAGCGGCGCTTTGCGGCGTGCTTATTATCAGCGCCCAAGGGATGCAGATGGCAGGTTTAATCCCCGCGATAGGTTAATGCAAAAAGGCACCTAAATGGTGCCTTTTGGTATTTTAACTAACTTGAGTTAGATTAAACATGTGTTTAACTCAATCATCAAGCTTTGCAAATAGCTTTGGCAAATCTTGCTCTGCTATAGGCGGGCTGTAGTAATAACCTTGCACTATAAAGCAGTTATTGTTTTGTAAAAACTCCACTTGCTCTATAGTCTCAACGCCTTCGGCTACCACATTCAATTTTAGCTTTTGTGCCATCGCTATAATTGCCGCAGTGATCTCCATGTCATTTGGATCATCCGGTATATCTTTAACAAACGAGCGATCAACTTTTAAAATATCAACCGGAAAACGTTTTAAGTAGCTCAATGACGAATAACCCGTGCCAAAGTCATCTATCGATATTGACACCCCAAGCGCTTTTAACTGATGTAATTGCGAAATTGCCGCTTCCACATTCCCCATTAGCATGCTTTCGGTTAATTCCAGGTGTAACTGCTTAGCCGGCACCTTGGTTTTCTTAATAATCGATGCCAACAACGGCACTAACTTAGCATCTTTAAACTGACGAGCAGAGAGGTTAATCGAAATATTATTTTCTCGCCCTTGCGCTGCTAATCTTGCTGCAAATTCACACGCTTCTTGTAGCACCCAAGCACCTAACTCAACTATTAAACCTGTTGCCTCAGCTATTGGGATAAACTTGGTAGGCGGGATCATCCCTTCAGTTGGGTGGAACCAGCGGATCAAGGCTTCATAACCGACCACATGCTGCGTGCGACTATCAACTTGTGGTTGATAAAAAATCACAAATTGCCGAGCTTTGATTGCTAAGCGCAGTTCATTTTCAATAAACAGCCGCTCATTCGCAGCGGCATCAAGTTCTTGACTATAAAAGTGATAAGTATTGCGCCCTTTAGCTTTGGCCTCATACATAGCTAAATCAGCGTGTTTTAATAACTGGTCTTCTTCTTGGCTATCGTATGGCGCCATTGTGATGCCAATACTAGCACTAATAATGACCTCGTTATTGCCAAGCATAATTGGCACATTCAATGTTTTTTGAATAGTGTTAGCGACATCCATTGCATGCTCTTGACGCTCAATACCACTAAGTAAAACTGCAAACTCATCGCCACCTAAACGGGCAATTGTATCTTCCGCACGCAGTCGTTTTTTCAAACGGTTAGCAACTTCAACTAATAGCTGATCACCGGCATCATGACCAAGTGTGTCGTTAATACGCTTAAACTCATCTAAATCAAAATAGAATAAAGCAAACGCATAATGGCCACGCTCTGCAAGCGCCATTGACTTACGTAATTGCATTCTAAAGAAAGTACGGTTAGCCAGCCCTGTTAAGGTGTCGAAATAAGCCAATTGCTCCATTTTTCGCTGGCTTTCTTTAACAAACGAAATATCTTGTGCTGAGGCAACATAACTGGTGATGCTGCCACCGTCTTCGCGAATTGGTGAGATACTGAGCGATACCCAGATTGGCTTTTTATCTAAACCTTGGATCAAAGTATCGCCACGCCAATAATTTCGGCTGCGTAAATCGATATCAATGTCATCAACCAAAATAGCCATTTCTTTGGCGATAATGCTTAATAGCGGTGACTGCATAAAATGGTTTTCTTCAAACCCAGTCATTTCTAACATTTTTGGATTGACGTATTCAATCACGAAGTTTTGATCGGTGATCACTACCCCTGTGCCTGAGAAAGCAACTGCTTTAGATAATCGGTTAGCGGCTTTTTCGGCAATTTCTTTTTCTGTAATACGCTGATTCAGACCATCAATAAGCTTACGAATTTCAATCGCCATATCGCGAAAAGAACCATTTAAAGTACCAATTTCATCTTTGTTTTCTTTTGGAAATTCAATTTGTAAGTGCCCTTTGCCAAAACTGGTTACCGCATAAACTAAAGAATGAATACGGCGTAAAACGAGTTGGTAAAGTGCTTGATGTAATAACAGTGCGACTAAAATGGCATATAAAATAAACAATCCAAAAAACTTCACCTTTAGCTCTTCAAGCGCTGAAAGTGCTGATGAACGTTTTTTGTAAATACCAATATACCAGTCTAAATTATCAACTTTACGAATATTAATGATGTGCGTTTCACCATCTTGTACAAAAGAGTCTGCGTATTCTGGTAAATGCATTTTGATAGTCTGATTGATCAGCTCTTGTAGATCGCCATTAACAAAATCATGAGTACGTAATGGTTTGCCTGCTTTACCGTAGGTTTCGTAAAGATTTTTATTCAGATCAGGATGAGCAAGTAATTGCCCTTGGCTATCAAAAACAAATAAGTGCTGCTCCTTGTCACCGATCGGTAATTGCGAAATAAGCGTATCGAGTGCTAAATCGCTGCCAGTAACACCTAAAAATTCATTTTCAAGATAAACTGGCACCAGTAAACTCACCACCCATTTATGCCAAATTTTATCGTAGTAAACTTTAGACCACACAGCCGAACGGGTTGGATTAAGCGCTTCTTTAGCGTAATTAAAACTTTGATTATCAATAAACTGATGAGAGCCTGGAACATTCAGAGCCCAATTAGGTGGCGCAATACGGATAAAATTATCTTTGGTGATTAAATAAAAGTTAAAGAAATCTTGGATCAAGGTAGGCGCTACGATTTTCCATAACGATTCAGAATCATTAATGAGTTTTTTATAAAAAGGTGAGTACTTATCTTGTGGCATAAAAGCCGCAGATAAACCATCATCAGAGGCGCTGCGAATACTGCCATCGGGGTCAAAGCTGAGCTGCGCACTTTGGCTACTGAGCAATTGCGAGGAATTATAGAATAATTGGCTAGAGACGACGTTATTCGCTTGCTCCGCAATATTAATTTTGGTTTTCACCAGAGTATTAAACTGACGGATCAGACGTTCGCTGGAATGCTTGAGAACTTCATGTTCTTCAAATACCAATTGTTTTTCTTCTGATTTTAGCATCAACACCGCCGCACAGATCCCAGCAATTAAACAAATTGCCGAAATTAACAGCGAAAGCTTCATACTCAACGAATTTACACCAAAGCGTGATGGTGGGCGTCTATACACCACAGGACAACCTTATTTTTAATAATTATTTTTATTTAAATTCACCTAAATAAATATACCAGATCCCTATTTAGATTTATAAATTTTTCGTTGAAATTACTGAAAAAATCCCATATCAAAAATAAACTATCCTTTGGCGGCGATAAAACCCGCTAGAGTGTTGACTTTATAGCCCACTCTCCATACATTAAGAGTATGAATATAATATTTTCGCAATTACATTTTTCGTTTTTTAGCTTCTTTAGATAGAAGAGGCTTACCTGTTTGCGAGATTAAATCAACCGAATAGCAAAGCCTCCCAATTGGGAGGCTTTTTTGTTTTTATTACCCAAAAGGTAATTTTTTGGAATGAGGAACCCAAAAATGACTAATGATGTACTTAATTCACTTAGACACGATATCAATGAAATTGATTCTGACCTATTAGTGCTATTAGCAAAACGTCGCCGTATTAGCCACGGCGTTGTAGAATATAAGATTGCTAATAATAAACCGATACGTGATGAGGCCCGTGAACTTGCCTTGTTAGAGAAACTCATCGGTTATGGTAAGTCTCTTGGTTTGGACGCTTATTATGTGAATAACGTTTTCCAAACAATTTTAGAAGATTCAGTACTTAATCAACAAGCCATGTTACAGAAGAACTTAAACCCAGATGCTATGAGTGAAACACACCGTGTTGCTTATTTAGGTGGTCAGGGTTCATACAGCCAACTTGCTTGTCATAAATATTTTAGCCGTCGCCCAGGTAAACTTGTTGAAATGGGCTGCTCTAGCTTTGAGCAGATCACTGGTAAAGTTGAAAATGGTCAAGCAGATTTTGGCTTATTACCCATTGAAAACACCAGCTCAGGCAGTATTAACGAAGTGTTTGATTTACTGCAACACGCACAAGTCTCCATCGTTGGTGAAGTAACCCACAGTGTTGAACATTGTTTACTGGTCACACCGGGTACTGAGCTTAGTCAGATCAGTAAGATTTTTGCTCACCCGCAACCATTCGCTCAATGTAGTCGCTTTTTACAAGGCTTAGGTGATATTCAACATGAAACCTGCGATTCAACCTCAAGCGCTCTGCAATTAGCATTAGATACCCCTAATAGCGCAGCAATTGGTTCAGCTCAAGCGGGTAAAAATGTGGGTTTAGAAGTAATTAAATCAGGCCTTGCGAATCAACGTGAAAATCATAGCCGTTTTATTGTGGTTGCCCGTAAGCCTCTTTATGTATCAAAACAGATCCCGACTAAAACCAGTTTAATTATGGCAACCAAGCAACAAGCAGGTTCTTTGGCTGATGCATTGATGATTTTCAAAGAACACAATATCAACTTAGTAAAACTAGAATCACGCCCAGTCCCAGGCAACCCGTGGGAAGAAGTATTTTATGTGGATTTAGAAGCAAACCTGGTTGATAACCATGTTAAACAAGCCTTAGAAGAGCTAAAAGAGCACACCCAATATGTACGCGTACTGGGCTGTTACCAAAGTGAATCGCTGCAAGCTGTGAATATAGAAAGTTAAGCGCTAAGTAAAATATAAAAAAGGGCTAAAATTAGCCCTTTTTCATTATCTACTTTTCACACAGCGGTTATCAATCAAGTACTTTCGCATCATTGGCTTTGTTTAACAGGCTGCGACTTTGCGTTAAGAAATGCGCAGTAGCATCTGAAAAATATGCTTTTGCATCCGCAAATGAATCAATTAAAGCGGCCTTATCACCCGCTTTTAATTTGGCCAAGGTACTTGCAAACGTGTCTTGGTATTGTGCAAGTAATGGCTCTACGTTATCAAATTGCGCTAGCATGATGTCAGAATAAAGCTCTGGTGATTGTGCGAATAAGCGCCCTACCATCATCAACTCTAATTGGTAAATCGGTGACGAACAACTGCGGAGCTCTTCGAGGGTATGACCTTGTTTTGCTAAAAACTGGCCGTATACAAAAGTGGTTAAATGGCGCATAACCTGAATAATTTGCATAGCTTCATCGTGCTTTTGCGCATCGAGTTCAACAAGTTGACAGCCCCACACTTGCAGTTGCGATAATAAACCTTGGGCAATCTCATGGTTACGGCCTTCGCAAACCACCACTGTTTGCTTTACCCAATGAGAAATATCAGGACCAAACATTGGATGTAAACCGACTACAGGACCGCTATGCACTGCTTTTAATACTTTTAACGGTGCTTGCTTAACTGAAGTAATATCAACTAATAAACAATCATCATCGAGCTTAGGTAAGGCAGTGACCACTGTTTCTAAGGCATTAATTGGCACACTGATCATCACCAGTTTTGCACCCGCTAATATTTCTTGCGCGTTACTTTGCTGTTCTTTGTCGAGTATTCTAACTTCATACCCTGAGCGGATAAATTGCTGAGCAAACAATTGCCCCATAGCGCCTTGACCACCAACAATCACAATAGGTGATAACTGTGGCGCGCTACATGCTAATTTAGCCTGTTGATTTTGGTAAGCTTCGCGCATCATACGGCGTAGGATATCTTCCACCAATTCAGGATTAACACCTTGGTTAATCGCTTCTTGGCGACGAGCAGCTAATAAAGTAGCTTCACGGTCAGGCGCATGCAGTGGCGCACCCGTTTGTTGTTTGATTGCGCCGATCTGCTCGGTAATACTATTACGTCTAGCCAGCAGTGCAACCAACTGGGCATCACATTCATCGATCCCCTCTCTTAACTTATCTAACTCTTTTATATCCGCCACGCGACTACCACCTTAGAAACTGCAATTTCGTACATTTAAATTTACATAAAAGTAAACTAATCAATACGATAAATACTAACAGGATCGCTTAGTTGTTAAAAGGCTAAATAAGCAAAAGAATGGGATTTGGGATTTGAGATTTGGGATTTGAGTTTTAAGTACTAAGCCATAAGTTATAAGTTGGCCTAATTGTATTTGATTTATGAGTAATTCTTGGATGGGTATTTTTTTACTGGACTTCTCTGTGCTCTAATACCAATCGTGTTAAGTTACTGAGCATTTATAGCGACAGATAAATACAGTGATAACAAGGCGTAAATTTTGACATGTAGTTGTTCTACTTGAAAAAATTATAACGCAGTTAGCGCTTTATTTAGCTCGCTAGAATGGTTAAATATTTAA
>NZ_JACJEI010000034.1:0-48363 GCF_014163985.1 Pseudoalteromonas sp. SR41-4
GCTGGCGAGGGTCGTCAATTGATTCGAAATATTTAAATAGTTGAATATCAGGCATGGGGGCTCCTTAAAAAGGAGTATAAGATCATACTTTTAAGTCAAGGTAAAGTTCGTGATCTTGCCCTGGGCCTTAATCACAGGCAGTGGCATAGGGCTCGGCTTTATTATACTGATGATTTTTATCCTCAAAGCTTTGTTTAGCCCTTTTGATCAGGTATTAAATATCATAAAAAGCTCTATTCGTTATGGTAGTAATAAGCAAGTTAATCTACTGCCAGTTGAGTATGCTAAACGCAATGAGTTTACCCCAATTATTACTGCTTTAAATGATGTGTACTTACAAGTAAAAAGCTACGTCAGTGAGATTGAAGATGCGAATACCAAGTTGATGTCTTCACAGCAACAAGTAAAACAGTTAAATGCGGTACTTGAGCGTAAAGTGGCTCTGCGTACTGCTGAGCTTGAGACTAAGACCAAAGAAGCAACATTATCGCTGGAACAGCTAAAACGTACTCAGCAACAGTTAATTGAAAATGAAAAGCATGCGTCGTTAGGACGATTAGTTGCTGGAGTTGCTCATCAAATAAATACCCCATTGGGCATTTGCGTCACGGCTGCATCAGTACTGGAAAGCACCTCGAAAACTATTCATGGCAAAGCGGCTGCGGGTAACATGTCGAGAGAGGAGTTTAATCAGGCCTATGATCATATAATACAAAGCACAGAGTTATTGAGCGTTAATCTCCACAGAGCTACCAATCTAATCAATAACTTTAAACAAGTTGCGGTAGACAACGATACACAGGAAAATCGCTGGTTTAACTTAGGTGAGTATATCGATAATATTCTGCTGTCAATCCACTCACGTGTTGACCAAACCCCTCATAAAGTTAAATGCCAATACCAGCAAGAAATTCGTTTTTTTGCCTCACCAAGTGCATTCTCGCAAATTTTAGGGCAGCTAGTGGAAAATGCCTTAGTTTACGCTTTTGATGATTCAACGCCTGGGGAGGTGAACATTACAGTGAGTAAACATGATGAACAACTTCAGCTGATAATCAGCGATAATGGTAAAGGCATGCCAGAAGATGTCCGCAAGCAAGTATTTGACCCGTTCTTTTCTACGAATAACGCACAACTGAGCTTAGGTTTGGGGTTGCACATTGTTTATAATTTAGTAATACATAAACTAGCCGGTACGATAGAGTGCCAGAGTCAATTAGGTACTGGCACTACTTTTATCATTACTATACCAATCAATGTAATTGAACAACCGTGAGTATTTTTAAAGCCACTTTTTATTTTTGAAGTAAACGCCGATGGCACCGGTGATCACGACTAAAAATATAACAAAAAAACTAAATGCGTAAGGGCTCTCTGTACCAGGGATACCGCCTACATTTACGCCAAGTAAACCGGTTAAAAATCCTAGCGGTAAAAACAGTGCCGCAACCACCGACATCACATACATACGCTGATTTAATTGTTCAGAAACCTGATTAGTAATGGTTTGTTGAATAATTTGCGCACGTTCAATAGAGCTGTCTAATTCTTCAATAAAGCGGATCAGTAGATTGGTGGTTTCGTTTAACTTGGCTTTGTCGTTTTCACTAAGCCAGCTGTATTTGTTTGCCATTAAAGTACTGAGCGCTTCTTTTTGTGGCCTTAAGTAGCGTTTTAAACCAATTGATTGACGGCGTAACTGCGACAGTCCTTGGTTATCAAAGCGCTTGGTCGGCTCGTCAATTTCATCTTCAAAAATATCGAGAGTGTCATCTAAACCATCAATTACCCCTTGCATACGTGAGGTAAGATTTTGTGTAAGTTGGCAAACTAATTCAGAAATGCTAACTGGCCCAGTTTTTTCTTCCAGTGCAGCTAAAATATCTTGGACTGAAAGTAAACGGCGTTTTCGGGTAGTGACCACTACATTTTCATTGATAAATAAACGAATTGAGACCATGTCTTCAGGGCTCTGCGCAGGATTTAAATTCACGCCTCGTAAAAACAACATACAACCGTTAGTTACTTTGGTGATACGAGGGCGTGTTTCATCGGCTGTTAATGATGCAAGTTCATAATCAGTCAACAATTCACTGTTTTGTAACCAATCTATGGCTTCACTTTGGCTATAATCAAGATGAACCCACAATTTACCTTGCTCAGGCTGCCAGTTATGTAGGTCTGCGCTATTATCAATTGTGCGTGCGCCGCCTTGTTCATCAAGTATAAGTGCGTGTAGTAAACCATTGAACATAGTAAATTCTCATTAATCCTGTATGTTAATATAGTTGACTATTGAGTGACTTAGGTCAATTAAATTAGCTTATCATTTGGATAAAATTATTTCATTTGTGTTTTTATCCGTGTAGCGTATAAGACAGTTTTTTATTAAAGGGCACATTTATGACGGCAAAGATAATTGTTGGTTGGCGTGAGTGGTTAAGTTTACCTGAGCTTGGCATTAATCAAATTAAGGCTAAGATTGATACGGGCGCCCGTACGTCATGTATTCATGCTCTTAATATTGAAGAATATGAGCGAGAAGGCGAAAAGTGGGTTAAATTTATTGCTCAGCCTTTGCAAGAAGATGAGCACACTCAAATTGAGTGTGATGCTAAAGTAAAAAAGATGAAATATGTAACCAGCTCAAGTGGGCAGCGTGAGTTGCGGTATTTTATTGAGACTAAGCTCTGCGCTGGTGATAAAAGTTGGCCAATAGAAGTCACTTTGACCAGCCGAGCGAGTATGAAGTTTAGAATGTTATTAGGGCGCACAGCCATGGAAAATCGTATAGTCGTTGATCCGGCTTTATCTCATTTATTAGATAGTTAAGGTTTTAACTATGAAAATTGGTATTTTATCTCGTAACAAGAATTTATATTCAACGCGTCGTTTAATTGAAGCCGCTGAGATGCGTGGTCATGAAGTAAAAGTGATCGATGCATTACGTTGTTACATGAACATTAACTCTGAGCAACCAGAGATCCATTATCGCGGTGAAAATTTAAAAGATTTTGATACCATAATCCCGCGTATTGGTGCTTCAGTTACTTTTTATGGTTGTGCAGTACTGCGTCAGTTTGAAATGATGAATGTATTTCCTGTTAATGAATCAGTTGCTATTTCACGTTCGCGAGATAAATTACGTTCGTTACAGTTGTTATCACGTAAAGGCGTTGGTATGCCGGTAACCGGTTTTGCTAGCAAGCCAGATGACGTTAAAGACTTACTTGAAATGGTTGGCGGTGCACCTGTAGTTATTAAGCTGTTAGAGGGTACTCAAGGCATTGGTGTGGTGTTAGCTGAAACACGTAAAGCTGCTGAGAGTGTTATTGAAGCCTTTATGGGCTTAAAAGCTAATATCATGGTACAAGAGTATATTAAAGAAGCTGGTGGTGCTGATATCCGCTGTTTCGTACTTGGTGACAAAGTGATTGCCGCAATGAAGCGTCAAGCACAAGATGGTGAGTTCCGTTCTAATTTACACCGCGGTGGCAGTGCAACATTAGTGCGTATTACGCCAGAAGAACGTAGAACAGCAGTAGCTGCAGCTAAAGCAATGGGCTTGAACGTAGCTGGGGTTGATTTACTTCGTTCATCTCGCGGACCTTTGGTAATGGAAGTTAACTCTTCACCAGGTCTTGAAGGTATCGAAGTAGCAACAGGAAAAGATATTGCAGGTATGGTGATCGAATTTATCGAAAAAACCGCTGCAACCAAAAGGACCGCAACGCGTGGCAAAGGTTAGAATCAATAGTGCGTTTACTTTATTAGGTGAAACGGTGGGTGTCGGTGAGCGTAAGACGCTGGCCCTAGAAGCAGCTAAGCTGTACACCCATTCGCCGTTGAATATCCCAATAGAGGTAGTGAATGGAGTTCAAGCAGGGCCTGTTTTAATGGTCTGTGCGGCTATTCATGGTGATGAACTCAATGGCGTAGAGGTCGTACGCCAATTATTAGCAAAAATAGATGCTAACCAGCTGCGTGGTACGCTGATTGCTGTACCGATTGTTAACGTATTTGGTTTTATTCATAAGTCACGTTATTTACCTGATCGCCGTGATATGAATCGCAGCTTTCCAGGTTCTATTCGTGGATCGCTTGCTGGACGTATGGCACATATGTTTTTTTCGCAAGTGGCCATTCATTGTACGCATATTATTGATTTACATACTGGCGCAATACATCGCACCAATTTACCGCAAATTCGCGCAGATTTGAGTGATGAAGCAACGGCACAAATGGCGAATGCATTTGGTACACCAGCCGTTATTGATGCCTCACTTCGTAATGGTTCACTGCGAAGTGAGGCCGCGAACTTAGGTATTCCGGTGATCACATACGAAGCTGGAGAAGCGCTGCGGTTTGATCCAATTGCAATAGCGGCTGGTATGCAAGGCGTTGATTATGTCATGCGTCATTTAAAAATGATCCGTGGCAAGCGCGCTAAAAAGTTACCTGAGCCAATTATTGCCAGCTCAACCAGTTGGGTGCGTGCTGAAGTCGATGGCATTGTGCGTGCGCAAGTATCATTGGGTGAGCGAGTAATGAAAGGGCAAATATTAGCTTATATCAGTAGCCCGCTCGGTGATTCTGAGCTGGAATTATTAGCGCCAAGAAGTGGTATAGTGATTGGTCAACAAACTATGCCACTGGTTAATGAAGGTGATGCAGTGTTTCATTTAGCATATTTTGCTCACGCAAACAGCTTGGTAGAACAACAGCTTGAAACCTTTATTGATGAAATAAGTGATATTGAAGATGAGTTAAAAACAGCGGAATTAAATAATTAATTGCTGATTGCAACTGATCAAAAAAGCCGTTTAAGGATATTCTTAAACGGCTTTTTGTTATGTGCTTTTCGTTTATTGCAGCTTTTTAGGTCCAATAGCGCGCTTAACCGCGATTGCTTTAGTAGGTTTCGGCTCTTTATTTAAAACCATCACCGGGCGAGTAACAAATAGGTTATTAGGATAAATAACTCGGTGCCCATCAACATGTTCTAATACCACATTCATCAAGCCCATCTCGACAATACGCCCCTCAACAAAGTTCGCGCCGTCAATAACTCTAACCCAATAACCAACACGACAGTCATTTTGAATAAACATTAGCAAAAACGAGGTTAGATTGCTTAATAGCGACCAAGCTGCAAATAGTGCAACACCTAGCATGGCAAACAAAGATGAGCCAAGTACCAGTAAACCCCGTAATTCAATACCCCAAAAAACTAACACTAAGCACAGCATTACAAATGCGAGAATAATTTTCAGTAATAGTTCGGCACGATATTTACGGTGAATATCGACTTTGCCCTTAATAGTTTTTTCGAGTAATTTTTTAGTCAGTTTTAATAGTACAGGAAAAAGTAACAGAGCAACTAAAGTGACGACGAGTTTATACTGCGTGCTAAGAATATCTAACAGTTCCACAATCAATCCAAATGCGGTTTAGGAGCAACTAGTTTAGCGTTTTTAGCACACTTTAAAAGGAATTTTTTACAGTGACTAGCCATTGAATAGAATCAACATCATCACTTTTATCAAGTGGAGCGGCGATATCTAAATGGATCACAGTACCTGCATTTGCTCTGCTTGGGGCGAGTCGTAACCCGATACCTATATTTTTCAATACTTGGCCATTTTTACCGTTATTTTGGTCATTAAACCAAGCGCGACCAATATCAAAAAATGCAGCTCCACCAACTTTAAACAGTTGAAGCAGGTCGTATTCCCAGTAATAGCGTTTTTCAAGGTTAACTAAAAAACTACGATCGCCTTGTTGGTAGTCTAGCGGATAGCCACGTAGGCCATTTTCGCCGCCTAAGATTAGCTGTTTGTCGGGGGTTAGGTTTTTAGCATAGTCTAAGCGTATTTTGGCATACCACGATTGTTCAAAACTGGTGTTTAAATAATACTGCACTTGAGTGCTCGCGAGTAAGTTCTCTACTTTGCTTTGTTGTTCGTTCCAATTACCATCTAGGCTAGCATGAAAGCGCCAAAGGGTATTATCGCCACTAAAATGAGCTTTTTTCGCATCAAAAGAGTAAATAGCGCGGCTATCGTCATTGCTTAACTCTTCACTTGCATAGCCTAATAAACCTTGCACATTCCAACCAAGATTTAAATCTTCAGTACGATAAATACTGTCGAAATTACGCACTTTTATGTAGTGATCCTCAAACCAATGACCACTGATATATGGATAGCTTAGCTCTCGCTTTTCTGCCAATGGTGTGACGGTATTTACAGTGCTTTCAAATGCTTGTTGTTCATGGGTGTAACCGACGCTAATACGTTGAGTCCAATTATTAGCAAGCTGTTTAGAGTGACCAAAGTGAATACGATTATAGTCTGTTTTCTGGGTAAACTGACTAAATACTTCACCACGTTTGTAAAGAGATTCAATTCGTTGATCAGAAAAGCTTAATAAACCATAGCTGTAAGGCGTATCAATAGAGTAAAAAGGGTAGCTAAGCTCGAATAAATGGCGTTTACCATCGTCGTTATCTGAGTATTCTATACGACCACGGTAGCGGCTTGAAAGTATATTAGGATCATCATAAACAAACAGGTAACCATTACGTTCTGCATCGGTAGTGCGAGCAAGTGACAAGCGTTTACCCCAGCCAAATAAATTGGATTCGCGAAACCCAATGCTCGATTTATTTTCGCCACCACTGCGGCTGAAACTAATTTCTGGGAGTAACGTCCATAAATCGCGGGTGATCACTTTTACATTAATGTCACCATCGCAGTTAGTTTCTGCTTTTATTCTGGCATCGTATAGATAACCTTGACGACGTAATAAGCGCTCTGATTCGGCGAGTTTTTTCGGCTCATAGTGATCACCAGGTTCGAACAATAAAATATTTTTTATAACGTCTGGCTCAGTGGTCATATGAACACGATTGGCAAAGCGAAATAATGCGTTATTTTCTGCTTCTAAATTGGTATTGAAGACGTTGAGTTGCTCAAGTTCGACCTGGGCTATTTTTGCATTATTAGTTTTTTCTGGCAGCTGTATATCAACATCAAGTTGGCGACGGAGATTTTTTTCAGTGGGTGTAGTTGTGCGCTGATTACTGCAACTTTGCTGCCCGTCATCAAACGATTGCGCTAAGCCATAGGATGAATAGAGCAAAGTGCTGCAACAGCTAGACAATAAAAGTGCATAAGCGTTATTTATCACCATTGAAATCCTTGATTATGGGTTTTTAGCGTTTACCCACTACACACTAAGTTAGTGTATAAGTCTACCTCATTGTTGCAATAGTGTAAGAAAATAGTGTGCTAAAGCTGCTAATAAATGCTCAGCTTCAATGCCTTCGCCATTAATCCAAATGCTGTTACTGTAATGTTCAAAGTTTAAATTAAAGCTCTGCTGCGCATACGTAAAGCGGCATTGGTGGCGATCCGCTCCCGCTGCAAATTCACCAATTACTATTTCTGGGCCATGTAAAAATAACTGCGCCCAAAGCTCGAAATCATCATCGTTGGGCATTTCGCTGGGGATAATAATAATAGCATTATGTTGATTATCTAGTTGCAGCTGAGTCATCAATTTTCTCTTTATTTAAGACTGGGCTAAGTAGTCGCGTATGGCGTGTAAAAAAGGGCTGCCGTACTTATTGAGTTTAGTAAAGCCAACTCCTGACACTTTGAGAAATTCACTGTCATTGGTTGGCATTAGTTGCGCCATTTCTGCGAGGGTTTTATCGTTAAACACCACATATGGTGGCACATCATCCGCATCGGCAAGCTCTTTACGTAAGGCACGTAGTTTGGCAAATAGCTTTTTATCGTAATTAAACTGAGCGAGCTTGTCTTGGTATACGTGCTTCGCTTGCAGACGTGGTTCAGCCATTTGCAGCGCGTATTGACCTTTCAAAATAGCGCGAGCACCTTCTGTTAAGCGCAGTGCTGAGCCTTGGGTGATATCTTGACTTAGTAAGCCTTGGTGAATAAGTTGGCGTAAAATACTGAGCCAAAATTCACTACTGTGGTCTTTACCAATACCATAAGTGCTGAGTTGGTGGTGATTGTTATCCCTAATGCGGCTGGTATTTGCTCCGCGCAGTAGCTCAACTATGTAGCCTAAACCAAACCGTTGTTCGGCACGATACACACACGAAAGGGCTTGTTGTGCCACTAAAGTACCATCAAAACTTTTTGGTGGATTTAGGCAAATATCGCAGTTACCGCACGGTTCGCGTTGATATTCACTAAAATAGTTAAGAAGTATTTGTCGACGACATGTTTGTGCTTCTGCGAAGCTGGCCATGGCGTTAAAACGTTGCTCTTCGACACGACGACGTTGTTCATCTTCAATGTCTTCAAAAAATCGCCTAACACGGCCAATATCGGCCGGATCAAAATACATAATAGCTTCAGCGGCCAAGCCATCACGGCCAGCACGGCCAGTTTCTTGATAGTAAGACTCGATACTTTTGGGAATATCATAATGCAGTACAAAACGGACGTTGGGTTTATTAATGCCCATGCCAAAGGCAACAGTAGCCACCACTATTTGAATATCGTCACGGGCGAAACCGGTTTGTACAAATTGGCGTTGCTCGTTACTCATACCAGCATGGTAAGCCGCTGCGTTGATTCCCGCATCAGCGATCTTTTCAGCTATTTCATCAACTCGTTTGCGACTGGTGCAATAAATAATACCACTTTGATTTTGTTGTTCTTTTAAGTAGCGAAGTAATTGCGCCAGCGGTTTGAATTTTTCTTCAATGGTGTAACGAATATTTGGTCGATCGAAACTACCAGTGTGTATATAGGGGTCATTTAAACCAAGCTGCTGGACAATATCAAACCGCGTGGCTTTATCAGCTGTCGCTGTGAGCGCCATCATAGGCACATCTGCAAAGCGCTGTTTTAGTTCGCTTAAGCGGCAGTAGTGAGGGCGAAAATCATGGCCCCAATGCGATACACAGTGAGCTTCGTCAATCGCAAATAAACTAATATTAAGATGACTTAAGCGCTCTTTAAATTCATGTTGCAGCACTTTTTCAGGTGCAACATACAGTAGCTTGAGCAAACCACTGTGCAGTTGTTGATATATTTGCTGCTGTTCGTCGCGGTTTAAACTGTTATTGATATACGCTGCTTTCACCCCGAGCGCTTGCAATTGTGATACTTGATCTTGCATAAGGGAAATTAATGGCGAAATAACGACTGTCAGACCGCTTAAGGCAAGCGCGGGCACTTGGTAGCATACTGATTTGCCGCCGCCAGTTGGCAGCAATACTAGCGAATCTTGGCCGTTAAGGGCTGCATTGATCACCGTTTCTTGGCCATCACGAAATTCGCTATAACCAAACACTTGTTTGAGTATAGCTGCGGGACTGCGCACTACGGTGCTTGCTGTGGGATTTGGTGTATTCATCGCGGACATTTTAGAGCTTTTAGACGACCTTGCATAGGTGCTTTTTATCGCACTTTCTTTTTAGTTGTGCTTTACTCATCTTACCAGTTATAAAGTTTGCAGATAATAATAATGAATAAAGCCATTTTAATTGACCAAGTTGCTAAAGTTTTTGTAGAGCAAATGCCGTTTAACCAGTTTTTACAAATAAAAGTTAAATCACTAGATGCGGAACAAGCGCAAATAAGCTTTCCTTGGCAGGATGTCTTTATTGGTAATCCTGCTCAAAAAATTCTCCACGGTGGGGTGATCTCTGCGGTGCTTGATAATGTGGGGGGGATGCTAGCGGCGGCGGCGATGATAGATAAGCTCACTGAGCTTAATATAGTTAGTATTCAAACCAAGCTAGCGACACTCGGCACCATCGATTTGCGCACTGATTACTTGCGTCCAGGCAAAGGGCTTGAATTTACCGCCAGTGCTAAGCTAATTCGCTCCGGTAATAAAGTATGTGTATGCCGGATGGAGCTCCATAATGAACAAGGCATTCAAATAGCTTTTGGTACGGCAACTTATTTAGTTGGATAAAGCGTAGCTGGCAGGTAAACTAGCCGCCATTAAACTACATCAGAAACAATCTATGCCAACTAATCCTGAACAGCGTAAAGGTGTTATCTTAGCCTGTATGGCTTTTTTTATGTGGGGCTTAGCACCTATTTATTTTAAATTACTACAGCATATATCAGCTTTTGAAATACTGATGCATCGTGTGGTTTGGTCGGTATTATTCATCGTCATCATTGTTGCAGTAATGAAGCAATGGCATAAAGTACAGCATGTGCTTAAACACCCTAAACTCATTGCTATGCTGGTTATTACGGCCACCTTACTTGGCTTTAACTGGGGGCTATTTATTTGGGCGGTTAATAATGATCATATGCTTGATGCAAGTCTTGGTTATTATATCAATCCGTTATTAAACGTACTGCTAGGTATGCTTTTTTTAAGTGAAAAACTACGCAAATGGCAAGCGCTAGCGGTTGGTCTGGCGTTATGTGGTGTGGTGATCCAAGTTATTAGTTTTGGCTCATTTCCGGTGGTCGCACTTTCATTAGCAGGGTCATTTGCGGTGTATGGCTTACTTCGTAAAAAGTTACCTATCGAATCATTGCCGGGGTTACTACTAGAGGCATTAATATTATTGCCAGTTGCTTTAGTATATTGGTGGTTAATGGCGCCATCGAATAGCTCTGATTTCGTAGCGAATGATTGGCATACTAATGTATTGTTGATCAGTGCAGGCGTTATTACCACACTGCCACTACTTTGCTTTACAGGTGCTGCCAAGCGATTGCAGTATACTACTTTAGGGTTTTTCCAATATATTGGGCCAAGTTTAATGTTTGTGTTGGCGGTGGTATTTTATGGTGAAGTATTTAGTGCTGAACGAATAGTAACATTTGCTTGTATTTGGAGTGCGCTGGCTATCTTTAGTTGGGACTCCTATCGACAATCACAAAAGCGTAAACGTGAAAATATCCCTGCACCCACTAAGCCTGTTTAAGCAATGACTTTATTGCGGCCAGTCTCTTTGGCTTCATAAAGCTTAATATCGGCCTGTTTTAATAATTCATCGATTTGATAAACAGGTCCGTGTGCGTAACCAATAGAGAGCGTAAATTGAATTTTTTCTTTGCTAAATTCAGGGCTATTGAGCTCAACAAAGTGACGAAAATTATCCAGACGTTTTAATACTTCATCTTTATTTGTGTCATTAAAATACACTGCAAACTCTTCACCACCTAAACGAGCCGCCAAGTCTTTTGTAAAGTATTTTGCAAAACAAATTGAAAGTCCTTTTAGTACTTCATCACCAGCATCGTGGCCATAGGTATCATTGATTGCTTTAAAGTGGTCAATATCAAACATTGCTAAAGAAGGTGTTAATTCTTGTTTCTTCAGTTGTTTTAACGATTTTGCGGTTTCTTCAAAGAAGTAGCGACGATTAGGTAGTTTAGTTAAATAGTCAGTATTGGCTTGCAAGCGAATAGTCGTAATTTGCTCTAGCATGTCAACGTTTTGGCTCAAACGACAATAAAACTCTTCGCTGTTAAATGGTTTACGTAAATAATCGTTAGCACCATTTTTTAAGAAGCGTGCGGAAAGGTGTGAAGTATCAGAACCTGAAATACCAATAATGGCTTTTTCATCATTGCTGTATAAACGGCGGATCTCAGTACATAATTCATCACCATTCATATTGGGCATTTCATTATCAGTAATGATCACGGCTACATCGGGAGTTTTTTCCAGTACGGCGAGCGCTTCAACACCATCATTGGCCTCTAAAACCTGATACTTATGGCGTTTCAGTAAATTACAGATATGATGTCGAGTTGCAACAGAGTCATCAACCACCAATACTTTGACCTCTTCATTACGAGGTAAGCGTTGTAACTGTTTTTCTAAATATTGGTAAGCTTGTTTATTTTCTTTGGTGATGTAATCAATGATTGGGTATTTTTCAACAGTATCACGGGTTTTTAAATCTATGTTACCTGTCATGACAATGGTGGGGATATCAGCTGCTATAGTGCAGGGAATTGCTTCCCCTTGCGGAGCGTCCGGTAAAATAAAATCTACCACTGCGCAAAAATAGCTATTTTTGCTGATTAACTCTTTTGCTTGCGCTAATGTGCCAGCTATATCAGCGTCATAGCCAACTTTAATTGCAATGTGTTTTTGCACTCGCGCTATAGTTGGCGTATCTTCAATGATGAGTATTTTTCGTGTCACGTAACACCTTGTTTTTGGCATAGCCAAGTTTATTCAGTTATACAAGTTGTAACTGTTAAAACACGAAAAAGCAAATAACACCATTACTTTTATAAACTATCAGACTCCGAATAGTAGTCTGGATTTTGTGGTGCAGGACTTGAAATTTTAGAACGCCCAAACAGAGTATGAAACTTTGCTTTACAGGTCGTTAGCTTTAGGTATTTAATCCACGCACGTTCAATTGCGTTGGTTGGTTCTTGATTACCAGAGACAACGGCAAAAAATTGTTCTTGGATTTCATTTTGTGGTTCAAGGGTTTTATTATATAACCCTTTTAGAACAACACCGTGTTGTTCAAGGATACTGGCTTCTAGTAAGGTGAAATTACCGCTGCGGCCGAATCCGCGCGGAAAGTTTTGATCATCATAAAACTGACGTTGGCTTACAAATGCTTGGCGAAGTAGTGAAATATCATTGCTCATGGCTGTTTCCTCATACCCTATTTTCAAGCTGGAGTATGGATCAAGTTGCGCAATTTATTAAACAAAAAATTTTTATCGTGAGGATAAATAATTGGATATAGATTTATTGAAAACCTTTGTCGAAGTGGTACGTACTCGTCACTTTGGTAAAGCGGCTGAAAACCTTTACATTACGCAGTCTGCGGTGAGTTTTCGAATTCGTCAATTAGAACAAGGACTAGGGGTTAATTTATTTATCCGCCAACGTAATAACATCCAATTGACTGCACCAGGGGAGCGCTTATTACCCCATGCGCAAATGATTATTACTGGTATGCAACGAGCTAAAGTCGATGTTGCTCTTGCTGATAATATGCATAAGCAAGTAAGTTTAGCAGGGACGCCCAATATTTGGGATGCTTTTTTACAGTTTGGTATCACTAATATTGTTTCTGCAATGCCAGGGGTATCGCTGGTGGCTGAAGTTAAAGCACAGCAAGAAAGTACAAGGTTATTATTAGAGCGCACCTTAGATCTAGCGATTTTATTTGATCCACCAAAAGTGGATGAATTAGTAGTTGAGCGTATTTGCACCTTGCCAATTATACCTATCAGTGCATTTGAAGGAGCTGCTAATGATAACTTTTTTGATAATCAATATGTCTATGTTGACTGGGGAACTACCTTCTCACTTTGGCATGCACGGCAATTTACTGGCCACACTCCACCATATTTTCGTACCAGCACAGGACGCATTGCATTAGATTTGATACTACAATGTGGAGGTAGTGCATTTATTCCTGAAGTTTTAGCGAAAAGCCATATAGATAAAGGGGAGCTACATCGAGTGTCTGATGTGGAACATACTTCTCGGGATATTTTTGTCGCTTATCACAGAGATAATGAACAAAAACCCTTGCTTGAGACGTTGGTTAATTTATTACTGGAATTAACACCAACAATAAGCAGTGAATTTAGTGCTAAGTAAGCTATATATGACAGTTTTGTGTTGATTTGATGTCTTTTGTTGTTCCTTTTTATGAATAATATGAGTCATAAATATTTCTGTTGTAATATTTCTGTCATTTACCGCAGGCAAAATGCAGCGAATTAAAAATTAGTCTGTTGCGTTTATTGAGGAAATAATATGAAATTTGCAAAGTCGAGCCTATTACTAGCTGTGTTAAGTGGTTTATCTTTTTCTGCATTTGCTGATGTTGATGTGTATGGTAAAGCAAATGTCTCTGTGCAATCTTCGGATGACGGTGAAGGGTCATTCAGCGAAATTAAAAGCAATGCATCGCGAATCGGTTTTAAAGGTTCTGAAAACATCAGTGATGGCTTAGAAGCTATTTATAAGTTCGAATTTCAAGTTAATGTTTCTGATGATTCAAAAGACACGTTTACGTCACGTAATCAATACGTCGGTTTAAAAGGTGGATTTGGTCAAGTTGTGCTTGGTCGTAATGATACTGCTTTAAAGCAATCGCAAGGTAAGCTTGATTTATTTAATGACCTTGAAGGCGATATTAAAAATTTATTCAAAGGTGAAAACCGTCTTAGTGATACAGTTACTTATTCATCAAAGGATTTAAGTGGCTTTAAAGTGCTTGCAACTTACGTTGCAGAAAAAGACAGTGATGGCGATAGCGGTTATTCATTAGCACTTACTTATGGCGATGCTGGGCTGAAGAAGAGTAACGTTTATGCATCAATTGCTGCCGACAGTGAAGTCAATGGTTATGATGTTGTACGCGCTACCGTGCAAGGTAAAGTGGCTGATATTAAACTAGGTGCAATGTACCAAAGCCAAGAAAAAGTGGATGGTAGCGGTGATGCCGATGGTTATTTAGTTAATGCGGCTTATACCCTTGATAGCAATACATTTAAAGTTCAATACCAGATAATGGATTTTGATGCGGGTGATAAAAAATCAGCTATCTCTGCTGGTGTTGATCACTCATTGAGCAAAAACACTACGCTATTTGCCTTCTACACTAATTTTGATATGGACAGCAATGTTGATCAAGATTACTTAGGTGTTGGCATGGAATACAAGTTTTAGTCTTTAGACTGTTGAAAAAGCCTTACTTATTACAGTAAGGCTTTTTACAATTAAGCTTGTGCATACACTGATTTACCCGCAAGCCAGCGATTGATTAGTTGTTCTACTTGTTCAGGATACTGGCGGAGCATTTGTAGTGCGATAGGTCTGACTAAGTTGAGTGTGTGCTTATCTCTGGTTAAGTCAGCAATTTTAAATTCCGCTAAACCTGTTTGTTTTGTGCCGAGCACTTCACCTGGACCACGAATTTCCAAATCACGTTCTGCAATTACAAAACCATCATTGCTATCTCTTAGAACAGCCAAACGTTTTTGTGCAGTATGAGACAGCGGTGCGTGGTATAAAAGCACACAATGGGATGCGATTGCACCACGACCAACTCGACCACGTAACTGATGTAATTGTGCAAGGCCAAGCCGTTCAGGATTTTCAATGATGATCAAACTGGCATTCGGCACATCTACACCGACTTCAATGACCGTTGTCGCCACTAATATATGAATCTTTCCAGCTTTGAACTCGCTCATAATAGCTTGCTTTTCTGCTGCTTTCATACGGCCATGAACTAATCCTATAGTTAACTCTGGCAGTGCATGAGTTAATTGCAGTGCGCTATCTTCTGCTGCTTGGCATTGCAATGCTTCCGATTCATCAATTAAGGTGCATACCCAATATACTTGACGACCTTGCTCGGTACAGGCTGTTTTTACACGAGCAATAATTTCATCACGACGCGTATCAGGTAGTGCAATGGTTTTAATTGGGGTACGTCCTGGTGGCAACTCATCAATCACGGACGTTTCTAAATCGGCATAAGCTGTCATCGCCAGTGTACGTGGGATCGGTGTTGCTGTCATAACCAGTTGATGGGGATAGCAATCACCAAAACGGCCTTTTTCTCGTAGCGATAAGCGCTGATGGACGCCAAAGCGGTGTTGTTCGTCAATAATAATAAGCACTAGGTTATTAAATGTTACTTGTTCTTGAAATAACGCATGAGTCCCAACAATCATTTGCGCTTCACCTGATGCTATTTTTTCAAGCGTTGCGCTGCGTTCTTTTCCTTTGGTTTTACCACCGAGCCATGCTGTAGTTATACCTAAAGCCGTAAACCAATTTTCGAAAGTAATGCCATGTTGTTCTGACAGAATTTCGGTGGGTGCCATTAATGCCACCTGATAGCCCTGTGCGATAGCTGTTAAGGCGCTCAGTGCCGCAACTAGGGTTTTACCTGAGCCAACATCGCCTTGTACTAAGCGCATCATTGGATAAGGAGACTGCAAATCGTTTTTTATTTCAGCGACGACTTTGTTTTGCGCGTTGGTTGGAGCAAAGGGGAGCTGCGCTAAAAAATCATGCTCCAGATGATTAATAGGGTTCAGAGCAACTGCTTTTACTTGCTGTCCTTGTTGACGTAATTTTAATAAGCTCAAATTTTGCGCCAGTAACTCTTCAAACACTAAACGTTGTTGAGCCGGGTGCAGGCCTTGCTCTAATGCGGTGATATCTACATCATTAGCGGGGCGATGTAAAAGTAGCAGTGCTTGAGTTAAATCCATACCAGCGTGTTGGAATTGCACTGGCAATAACTCTTCTACCTGATATTTTTCAAGTAATGCAATCGCCTGATCACTTAATGCACGGATCGACAGTTGTTTTAACCCTTCCGTTGTCGAGTAAACAGGCGTTAGTGTGGTTGCTGTTGATTGTTCGCTCGGTGTATCGCTGAGGCTGTATTCAGGATGAGTCATTTCATAACCGACTCTGCCACGTCGTACCTCGCCAAAACAGCGGATCACCTTACCGCTACTTAAGGTATTCTTTTGTGCTGCAGTAAAATTAAAAAATCGCAGGGTGAGTCGTCCAGTACCATCGTTAACTTGGCACACGAGCATTTTACGTTTACCAAAGGTAATTTGGCTGGTTTCTATGGTGGCTTCAATACTGACATGACTATGCATAGCTAAATCACTGATAGCATAAATACGGGTGCGGTCTTCATATCGAAGCGGTAGATGAAAGAGCATATCTTGCACTGTGCTAATGCCGAGTTTTTTTAGCCGCTCGGCCATCTTTGGACCAACGCCTTTGAGGTCAGTGATTGGGTAGCGGCTTAAAGTTGGCTTTGACACAATACGCTCAAATCTTTCATTTTTAGATACTTTTTAGTTTACGTGCGAACAGGCCTGTCATCAAGCATGTTTTAATTTGTGCCAAAACTCATCATCAGCGATGATTTCACCATTTTCATCGAGGGCTGGATAGGGTTGCGATTTTTCTTTGCATTTTTGTGCAATGATTGGGTGGCAACCTTCAAATAGCATCTTATGTTTTATGCTCTCATCCAGCATGGTGCGCTCATATAAGCCAGCTTGCAGGCGTTGGTTTTGTGCTTCAAATAATATCAGTGCAGCGGCCACAGACACATTCAGAGACTGCGCCATACCTTGCATTGGAATAATAATGTTTTTATCTGCGTGGGCAAGTGCTTGTGGAGAGATCCCGGTTTTTTCTTGGCCGACAATAATGGCTGTTGGCAGAGTATAATCAATCTCACGGTAGTCAACAGCATCAGGGCATAAGTTAGTAGCGAGTATTTGTACTTGCGGATTATGCTGGCGCATCATAGCCACAGCGCTGTCGATATCTTTATGTAAGTGAGTTGCGATCCAATTTTTACTGCCCCCAGAGGTATTATTGGTGAGCCATTTTTGGTTTTGTGGCCATACTGCATGAACATTATGGCAACCCACAGCATCAGCGCTGCGAACAATTGCAGACAAGTTATGGTGTTTGTGCACATCTTCTAAGCACACGGTTAAATCGGTTTGACGACGATCTAGTACGTGTTTAATGCGATGATAGCGGGTGTTTTCCATTTTTAGCCTTGTCTGAACTCATAAAATTGCCGCTATTATACGGGAATTACCGTCTTAAGGCATTACTGAGCGGCTAATTGGGTTTTGCAGTGATATTAGCGTTTCGGTTGACTGAATAGCTTCGATAGCTTGAATCTTATTGATCAATACATCTTGTAAATGATCAATTGAACGGGTCATTACCTTAATAAAAATACTGTAGTTACCGGTTGTGTAATAAGCCTCAACGACTTCTTCGAGTTCCTTTAGATGCAATAAGGTTTGTGGGTAGTCTCGAGCATTATTGAGGTTGATGCCAATAAAACAACACACATCGTAGCCTAACTGCTTGGCATTGACGCTAACTTGGGTGCCTGTAATGATCCCCGCTTGTTTCATTTTTTCAATCCGTACATGAATTGTACCTGCGCTAACGGCGAACCGTTTGGCTAATTCTGCATAGGCTGTGCGAGCATTATCCATTAATGCGTGGAGGATCTGTTTATCAAGATTATCGATTTGATAATTTTCCATATAAATATCATCTTTAAATTATTGAATCATCATTTTTTATACCACTAAATTAATCAAATTAATATGGTAAAGGTGTTTTTGTTATTGGTTATTGAATTAAAGTGCAAAATGATTGAGGATTGCTTTAACGACATGGTTGCTCATAGTGCAATCATGCATTTATACAAGTAACAATAACTGGGAATGAGGCCAATTATTATGAGTTCACACTTTGTCCAGCAACAGCTGCAAATTAGTAAAGTTAAACAGTATTTTTCACACCAGCTAGAACAACAGCTAGGGTTAATTGAAGTACAAGCGCCTATTCTGGCTAAAGTAGGCGATGGTATCCAAGATAACCTAAGTGGCACTGAAAATGCGGTTGCGGTAAAAGTTAAAACTATTCCAGCGAGTCAATTTGAAGTGGTTCACTCTTTGGCAAAATGGAAGCGAAAAACACTAGCTGAGCACGGCTTTGCAATTGGTGAAGGTTTATACACACATATGAAAGCGTTGCGCCCGGATGAAGAGTCATTAAGCCCCATCCATTCTGTTTATGTTGATCAGTGGGATTGGGAGAAAGTAATTTGTGCCAGTTCTGAGCGCTCTCTTGATAAGTTAAAAGAAACAGTACAAGCCTTGTATAAAGGCTTAAAAGCAACCGAGCAATTTGTTGCTGATGAATTTGGTATATCACCATTTTTACCCGCTGATATTACTTTTGTACACAGTGAACAGTTACGTCAAATGTACCCTGATTTTACCGCCAAGCAGCGCGAAAAAGCGATTACACAAGAATATGGTGCGGTGTTTTTGATAGGCATTGGTGGGGCATTAGCCGATGGTAAGATTCATGATGTACGCGCACCTGACTACGATGATTGGTCGACTCAGACCTGCGAGCAATACAGTGGCTTAAATGGTGATATTTTACTGTGGAACCCTGTGCTTGAAGATGCTTTTGAAATTTCATCAATGGGTATTCGCGTATCACCAGAAGCATTAGTTGCACAGCTTGCAATTACCGGTGACCAAGCTCGTTTAGAATTTGATTGGCATAAGCAACTACTAGCTAAACAATTACCACAGACAATTGGTGGTGGCATTGGTCAATCTCGATTGGCGATGTTGTTATTACAAAAACCTCACATCGGTCAAGTACAAGTAAGTGTATGGCCGGAGGAGTTAAAACAACAAGTGGCTGGTATTTTATAACGTAGACGAGACAATAGAGACTATCTGCTGTTAGTCTCTATCTGCTTGCGATCAACTGGTTTTAAATTCAATCTCTATTTTTCCTTCTTGCAGTTTTACGTTACAAGGAGGATAGCTGCGATTTGTTCTTAATACTTTATCGAAAATGTGGATTTCTACCCCAGAATGCAATTTTTTATTGACCGCTAAATTAGCATTATCAAGTAGTTCATATAGACTTTGTTCTAGCGTTGTTAGGCGTTTTTCTAGCTGCTCTGCTTGTTGGCAATAATGTTGCTGAGTAGCTCCAATTTTAGCGAGCAATAGTTTTTTCTTATCTAAATCTTTTACTAAATCGGCCTTTTCTAGCGTTGCTTGCAGGGTGTCTAATTGCTCATCGGTTTTAGCTAATTCTTTAAGGCATTCATCGGTTTCAGTAGTAACAGACTTTCCTGAGGCAACCATGTTTATGAGCATTTTAGCGCCAGATTCATTACCAATTTCACCAGCGATAATCATTCCGGCATCCAGGATCTCGCCACCAAATAACTTCCCATGTGGATTGTCTGCTTGGCCTATCTGTAAAAGCTTAGTCGCTTTCATTGCGCAGTGGCTAGCTTGGCGCTCAATAAAAATATTATTACCTTCAAGGTAGCTATATTGGGCGTGAGATAAATGAATATCACCGTTACAAATAATTTTGCACGAAAGTGTTTTATCATCTAGCTGGTGGCCAATCACACCTTGTTTAATGGTGATATTACCTTGCGCTGTCAGTTCTCCGGATTCAACCGTCCCCATCACAGTTATATCGCCTTTCGCGGTTACTTTCATGCCTGGCTCTATATTATGAGTGACAATAATGCTGCCATCAAAGTTTATATGGCCGCTTTTAACTGTGACATCGCCAATCGTAAAAATATCATCAACGCGCATGCCATTTTGTATTTCGACTGGTACGCCCGCAATACTTGAGATTAATTCAAGAGGATTAGTTTTTGATATTTCACTGCCCTCACCAGCAACTAGCGGGCTACTTTCTCCTGCTTTTGCCGGAAGTACATCGCCTTTTACGGTAAAACCTTCTTTACCAGGGGTTGCGGGTTGCTGTCGAACTAACAATGTACCGGGTTCAACACTTGCTAACTTGCCAAAGTCGCGCATATCGACAGTGCCATCTTCGCGCAGTTTCGGGGTATGCAAACGCTCTTTTAAAGTTAATACTTGAGGGAGTAATTTTGATGATTTGCCGTCTTCTGGTAAGCGACCTTTAGCGAGGATACCTTTAACGGTAGTGCCAGCGGGTAATTCAAATTGTTTTTGTAGCAGCTGCTCTAAAAATGCTTGTTTGTAGCCCCGAGCAACCCCAGCTTTGATCAGCTGCTGTTTCGCTTGATCAAGGGCTAAAACTTTGCCACCTTGTGCGAGTGTGAGTTCGCCTGTTGCTAACATTTTATCATCACTGAGTGTAACAGTTAGTGTGGCGTCATGCTTACTGGCAACCACTAAACTACGTTCGCTACTAGGCTCTTTAAAAAAAGCATTGATAGCATCATAGTCTATGCGACATTCACAGAATGTTGATTTTTCTAGAGCCTCAATAACAAAAGCGGCACTAGGCGGCGAATGTTCTATAACATCGAGTAGTACATTACCGTTATGAGCAAGCTTAAACACGGATCATCCTTTTACAACACTTAAGTTAAAGGTTTTTATAATTATATAAGGATAGAGTGCTAGAGATTTGAATAACTGTCAAGAAAATCGAGGAAAAGGGGACTGATGAGTTAATACACCTAAGCATAAATACCTAGGTGTATTGCTGTAAGCTTAATTTGTTGAAGGCAATTCCATAATACCGTCAATTTCAACTTGCACGTTTTTTGGTAATGCGCGCACGCCAATTGCTGCTCGGGCAGGGTAAGGTGCTTTGAAGTATTGGCTCATTACTTCATTTACCGTCGCAAAGTTAGATAGATCAGTTAAATAGATATTAACTTTTACCAAGTCTTGGATGTTGCCACCGGCTTCTTCACATACCGCACTAATATTTTTAAATACTTGATGTGTTTGTTCTGCGAAATCTTCAGAGATCACTTCCATCGTTGCTGGAACTAATGGAATTTGACCCGATAAGTAAACTGCTGTACCAACTTTTACTGCTTGGCTATAAGTGCCGATGGCAGCAGGTGCTAGATCCGTAGAAATAAATGCTTTATTCATGATTTTCCTATGTTATTTTTTACGATAGACTTTTTGCACATCAGGCATTACGCGAATGCGGCGCATGATATTAGCAACATGGACACGGTTTTTCACGGTGATCCCTAAATCTATCACGTATAAATTACTTTCTTTTTCATCTGTGGCAATTTCCACTATGTTTGCTTGGGTTGTAGCAATTACATTGGTTAGTTTTGCGAGTGCGCCTTGGTGGTTTATGATTTCCACACGCAGTGCTGCAATATATTCTTTTTCTGGATTATCATCCCATTTAACAACCAAGTACTTGGAGCGTTCAGTTTCCCAGCCGCGAATATTTTTACATTCTTGGCGGTGAACCGTGATGCCTTTACCTTGGCTTATATGTGCGGTGATAGCATCCCCAGGCACTGGTCGACAACATTTAGAATAATTAACTAGCATGCCTTCAGTGCCAATAATGGTCGCTTTAGCATTTTTAGTCATATCGCCTAAATCATCATTGTCATTTTGCAGTAAGCGGCGTGCGATCAGCATGCTCATTAAATTACCGCAGCCAATTTCAACTAATAGCTCTAATACAGTATTGAGTTCATGTTCTGCTAATACGCGACTAATATTTTCGTCAGGCAGATCATCGAACTTCGTTTCACCTAAAGCTGAGTCGAGTAAGCGACGGCCAAGTAATAAAGCTTCTTCATGATGTTGGCTCCTCAGGTAATTGCGAATTCCTAAACGTGCTTTACCGGTAACAATAAAGTTTAACCACGTTGCGTTAGGGTGCGCACCTGAGCTGGTAATCACTTCAACTGTTTGACCCGTATCTAATGCTTTACTTAACGGATGAGGTTTACGGTTAACGCGTGCACCCACACAGGTATTACCAACATCGGTATGGACCGCGTATGCAAAATCAACGGCGGTTGCACCCATAGGTAACTCGACTATGCGACCATCAGGAGTGAACACGTAAATTTCTTCTGGGAATAGCTCTGTTTTAACGTTTTCAACAAATTCAAATGATGAGCCTGCGCTTTGTTGTAATTCCAACAAACTTTGCATCCACTGACGTGCACGTTGTTGTGCAGTGTGGCCTGCGCTATCACCGGATTTTTTATACATCCAATGAGCAGCAACTCCTTTATCTGCCATGTGATCCATATCGTGAGTACGGATCTGGATCTCAACAGGGATCCCATGTGGACCAACTAATGAGGTATGCAACGATTGATAACCATTAGTTTTAGGTACTGCTATATAATCTTTAAAGCGAGTTTCGATTGGCTTATATAAATTATGGGCAACACCAAGTACCCGATAGCAGATATCCATTGAATCAACTGCAATTCTAAATGCGTAGATATCCATGACTTCATTAAACAGTAACTCTTTATTAAGCATTTTTTTATAAATACTATATAAGTGTTTTTCGCGCCCAGAAACAGTGGCTGTAATACCAGCTTCTTCAAGGCGTGCTGTTATCTCGGTTTGGATATTTGAAATGACTTCTTTGCGATTGCCGCGCGCTTTGGCAACTTCTGACTTTAAAGCGCGATGACGCATCGGGTAGAGGGCTTGAAAACCTAAATCCTCTAACTCATTTTTAATATCGTGAATACCTAAACGATTAGCAATCGGCGCATAAATCTCTAACGTTTCGCGGGCAATACGTCGACGTTTGTCAGGACGTAATGCTCCAAGAGTGCGCATATTATGAGTACGATCAGCAAGTTTGATTAAAATAACACGAATATCTTGTGTCATTGCCATAATCATTTTTCGATAGTTTTCAGCTTGGAATTCTTTTTTATCTTTAAAGCTGAGCTTATCAAGCTTGCTTACGCCCTCAACTAATTCGGCGACTGTCTCGCCAAAAATTTCGGCTAAATCTTGTTGGCTAAAGTCGGTGTCTTCAATCACATCATGCATTAATGCAGCCATTAACGTTTCGTGATCTAAATGCATACCAGCCAGAATTTGGCTTACTTCAACAGGGTGAGTAATGTAAGGTTCGCCACTTGAGCGAGTTTGACCCTCATGGGCCTCTCGGGCTACCACATAGGCTTTTTGTACCAGCTCTACATCAGCAGCAGGTAAGTATTCTGATATTTTCTTTTTTAGACCTTCAAAAAGATACATTCACACTCCAATGTTCTCGTGAAGCAAATAGGTAACGGTATGTTAAGAATATACGATGAAAAGAAGGGATTGCCAACGGCTAGAATAGAAATACTATACCGTTGGCTAAATCAGACAAGGAAGTCAGATTATTGGTTGCCGCCTACAATAGCTGCAACTGCAGCCATTTCAGCCGCCTCTTGATGTTGTTGCTCTTCACGATCAATAAGATCCATTGATGAGCTATCTACTAAACCAAGTTCAATTTCACGTAAAGCAACAACCGTTGGTTTATCGTTTTCAGGATCAACCAGTGGCTTTTTACCACCGACCGCGATTTGACGGGCACGACGGGCCGCAACTAAAATTAAATCAAAACGATTACCAATTGCATCTACTGCATCTTCAACAGTTACGCGAGCCATCTTAGCACTCCAAATAAATTTTTAAGCAAAGACGTAGTTTACTGCACCGAGTCAGATTCGCCAATAGCTTGTGGTTAATTTAAACAAATAAAATACTTACTGAACCCAAATTAGGATTTAACGCAGTAAGTCTACGAGTAAATCTTGATGGCGAATAGCTTGGCTTTGTAGCGATAAGCGTTTTGCCAATACGATCGTCTCAATTTCCTTCAGCGCAGTTGCAAAATCATCGTTAACCACGACATAGTCATATTCATTGTAATGAGACGTTTCAGATTGTGCTTTTGCCATGCGACCAGCAATGATTTCTTGTGAATCTTGGCCGCGATTATTTAAGCGCGCTTCAAGCTCAACTTTTGACGGTGGTAGGATAAAAATGGTTTCAACATCAGCGACCAGATCACGAACTTGACGTGCACCTTGCCAATCAATATCTAAAAATACATCAATACCTGCTGCAAGCTGCTCTTCAATTGCTTGCTTTGATGTACCGTAGTAATTATCGAACACTTGCGCCCATTCAAAAAAATCATTCTTTTCAATTAATGATTTGAATTCATCAACATTTACAAAGTGGTAATGCACGCCATTTGCTTCGCCCGGACGAGACGAGCGAGTAGTATGCGATACAGATACTTTCATATCATTATACTTAGTTAACAATGCATTGATTAAGCTGGATTTACCCGCACCAGATGGTGCCGATAAAATAAATAAGTTTCCGCGAGTTTGCGTCATTACTTTGCTCTCTACTAAAAATAAATAGGCTTGAGTTACAAGTAACTCAAGCCTTAGATAACACCATTATACTTTAATAACCAAACACTGCTCAAGTTGAGCCAAGAAACACTTACTCAATATTCTGGATCTGATTGTTAATTTACTTCATTAAGTTATTGATATTTATTGGTTAAATGTAGGTTTGTGTGGTTTTTAAATGTTTTAGGTGACCGCTTAGGTAACCGATTTGAGTATTACTAGGCTGATAATTACTTGAGACTATCTATAAATATCTAAATTTCTTTACCGCATTATATACTATTTGTTTAACTTTAGTAGTAGAGGTAGTAGAGCCATTTACTGGCTTGCTCTGTAGCTCTGCTACTTAGATTTATTGATCGGTTCGTAAATAATTACCAAAAATTCACTTCGTTTTAGAGACTGCAATGCGATGTAATTAACTACAGCGCAACCGTTTTCATAATTAAAATTTCTCAAAAATAAAAAATTACTAGCAGTCTCATGAACGGGAATGGTGTCTACTTTGCGACTTATTCCCTTGAGGCACAGTAGGATAGCCCTTACGACGAGATCTCACTAACACCTAGAGACTGTAAAATTTCACAGTATTTTAGTGGTAAAAAGCTAACTTTATATGCTCTTGTGTAGCGTAGAACAAGGTCATACTTAAAGTAGTACTAAGGGTAAAACCTTGTAACTAGCTAGGGCATAAGTGATTTCGTCTCTATATCGATTTAGGCGCTTCTGGAAATATAGATATGTACTAGGGGTAATGTCTTTCGGTAACTGCAACCCCCTCCTTATGTATCAAGGGGTATATCGTTGTACAATGATTTTTTCATAACTATCAGTGCTTTACAGGTTGAATTTATTGTTGACAGCTTTAATGATGATGTGTAAATTCCACATCAACGTCACTGCTGTGAAGCGTTGAGAAGCTTTTAGAAAGCTTACGCAATCCTGTGAATAGTTTAGACCCAGTCCTTAGCGAGTATGCATTAGCACGATAACTCGAGCGTCTAACTCTTCCCCTCTGCACGACTCCGTTTACGTTTTCTCGATCTATTAATTAGGCTCAGCTGATACAGCAGCAGTATAGCCTTAGAGTTAATGCGAAATGAAAACAAACCTATCTAACAAATATCATTACATGTTAATGAATGAGATGAAAATCCCTGATCGGGGGGTTAATGAAAAAGAGTGTGAGCAATTGACTGGCCTTTCTAGGTTAGCCAGGTGGAGATTGGAAACCCAGAACAAATTTCCAAAACCTACCAAAGTGAGTGCTCGAACTAATATATGGCTGCTAAGTGAAATTATGGAGTGGCTGTATGAGTCAAAATCTCCTAGTGCGGAGATTAAATAATATGACTTATCAAATCGACTATTCAAATGTTGACTGGCATACCTACCTATTGAGCTTAGGAGTCCCATTACAAGCAATCGGACAAGCTGGCCCTTGTCCTTTATGCGATGGAACCGATCGATTCGTCTTTGATGATAAAAACGGTCAAGGCGGTTCATTTTGCCGAAAATGTGACGGTGGTAATAAAGCTCGTACGGGTAGCCAATTAGCGATGGAATATATGGGTTGGACAACCAAAGAGCTGAATGAAAACCTACAAGAGTACTTAGGGGTTACTCCTAATTCTTATACTCAAAAACAAGCTAAAAAAGAGCAAGAAGAGATAAAATCTGTTCGAGCAAATCAATCATTGAGACGAAGAGCGAATCGTATTGTACGCACAGGAGTATCTTCATCTACACACCCTTACATGCAAAATAAAGGTATTAAAGACTTTGACGTTTTAGTTAGTGAAAAGACTATACCTTGCAGTGGAATGAGTATGCCTAGGGGTTCAATTGTCATCCCTATTCAAAATATCAATGGAACAGTTGTTAATTGCCAAGTGATTGATGGTGAGGGTAATAAGCGCTTTCTCCCTGGTAAAGGGTCACTTAATGCTGGGTTCCATCTTGTGGGAAATCTTACAGATGATACAGAGATTGTATTACTTACAGAGGGCTATGCCAGTGCTGCAAGTTTATATAAGTGCAAGGAGTATCTAAGTGAGGATTACCCTGTGGTTGTAACGTTTTCAGCAAATAACATGCATAAGGTGGCTGAGGTTCTGCGAGCAAAGTATCCTGATGTTAAATTTATCTTTATGGCAGATGACGATGATGTTGGGGAAGGTAATAACACTGGACTGAATGCTGCTAATAAATCTGTTAGTTTAGTCGGTGGTGCTGTTTTACCGCCACCTTTCAGCGCTAATGAAAAAGCGGAGAAAAAAGGCATTAAACGTAAATATTCAGATTGGGATGATTTTCGACAGTTATATGGCCAAGAAGAAACAAGTAACAAGCTAAAAGAGTTAATGAATAATGCGATTTTCGAGCCAATTAAAGTAACACTCACACCTGTATGTAAAAAGGCTGATAACTCTAGCCCTGAAAATACCACAAAGCAACAGGGGGAGTTTATCTATAAACCGGATGGTGTATATGTTAGTAAATCTTCCATTGAGGACACTGCCAGTCATGTAAAAATTTTTTCGTCTATTACAGTTGAAGGATATGGAAGAGACCCTCAAGGTAGTGGTTGGAAGGTGTTAGTTAAATTTAGTGATAGGTTAGGGGAAGTCAAGCAGGCATGTCTCCCATTAAATTCAATCACGAGTAATTTGACCGAAGCTATGAGTGAATTGGTGTCTCAGGGAATGCCCTATGTAGCTAGTACAAGGGGTTGGACATCTGAATATATGCGTAAATTCTTTATGGAAAATGAAGGGCCACAGTTACTAATTTTCACAAAAAGTGCAGGCTGGTATATTAATAAAGAAGGGGCGCATACGTTCGTTCTACCACATCAATCTTTCGGTGAAAATGCTCAAGCGATTCGCATGGATCCACAAGTACTACATGATAACCCATGCGGTACTTCGACCAATGCTAGTTTGAAAATGTGGCAAAAATCGGTAAGTTGCTATTGTTCAGGTAATAGTCGTTTATTGTTCGCTGTTTCATCAGCATTTGCAGCTCCTTTGCTCACACTTATGCATATGGAGGGGGGAGGGTTTCACTTCGGTGGTGCTTCAAGTGACGGTAAAACAACTTGTTTGTATGTAGCTTCATCAGTATTTGGCAGTCCAGGTACCTTACAAAGTTGGCGAGCTACAGGTAATGCCATAGAAGCTACAGCATGTAAGTACAATGATTTACTTTTACCATTGGATGAAATTAAACAAGCCAATAGTAGTGAAGTTGCAGCAACGGCTTATATGCTTGCAAATGGCAAAGGTAAGGCCAGAGCTAATCGAAATGGTAACCTAAATATAATTAAAGAGTGGAAATTACTTGTATTATCCACTGGAGAGCTAGGCTTCGATGAGATGATCAAGGATGCTAATCAAGAATCCTATGCAGGTATTGAGGTGCGTTTTCCCGAAATTCCTAGTAGCACAGGACATTTCGGTGCATTTGAGCATTTTCATGAGTTTAAATCAGCTAAGGCGTTTGCAGAAGAGCTTAAAGTTAATGCTGCTAAAAATTACGGTATTGCGTTTGAGACTTTTCTACAGCGCTTAACTTTGAACTTGAAGCCGTATATATCAGATATACATCAAGAAATGTTAGAGGTAATTGGTTCTTGGAATACAAGTGAGTTAGAAAGCCAGGCACTTCGGGTTGCAAATCGCTTTGCGCTCGTAGGTGTGGCTGGAGAGCTAGCCACAAAGCTTGGCATTACAGGTTGGGATGAAGGGCAAGCTTTATGGGCCGCTAAAGTATGCTTTAAGGCATGGTTAAGTAATCGTGGTTTCAAAGGTAACAAAGAGCACATAAAGGCGCTACAGCATGTTCGTGACTTTATTTACTCTCGTCTTAACAGTCACTTCGCATATGTAACAGATGTGGATGCCAAAAATACTCAGCTAATAGGCTGGAAAGAAGCAGAGAATTGTCCTCACACTAAAGAGAAGCCGTTAACCTTGAAAATCCCACCAAATGGTTGGCGTGCGATTGCAGAACGTTCAGGGTTGAAGCCTACTGAGCTCGCAAAAGTTTGCGCCCAAAATGGTTTACTCCAGAAACCGAACGGCAAAGGCTTACAGTTTAACTCTTCACTACCTGGTATGAAGTCGGTTAAACACTATCGTTTGCAAGTTGCTGATATCGTAAATAGCTAATAACTTTCTCAAGCTTAATACGTTACTGTATTAAGCTTTTTAATATGCGATGAGTCAACATTTACCATAACTTCTCTTAGTCATCTACAACTTCAACTGTCATATGTTGTGCACCAAAGTACGTACCTTCATCCATTTCATAGCGCAAGGTTTCATCGCAATGTGGGCAATCAAAGGCCTCGTTAGGCTCAATGCATTCATCTTCTATCCAATCCCAGCCAATATACTTTTCACAACTAGGGCATTTCATTCAGCAATCCTTATTCATTCAAATACATCTCCGCCATGTCATCTAGCTTTGCCTTAATTTCTTTCCAGTTTGGCATTACTTGGGTTAATAAACGCCAGAATCGCTCGCTGTGGTTGTGTTCTGCAATATGGCAAAGCTCGTGTAGTATCACGTAATCAATACACTCTTTCGGTGCTTTAATAAGGTGTGGGTTAAGCATCAGATTACCTTTAGTTGAGCAGCTTCCCCATTGCTTTTTCATTGCCATTACACGAAAAGAAGGAATGCCTGTTACCCACGTGGTTTTTGGGAGTAGTTCTGCAAGTCGCTCATGAAAAATTGCTTTCGCTTTATGCTGATACCATTTATCGATTAGCGGTTTAATTTGCGCAGCGCGGCTATTTTGGCTGTCATCAGCAATATCTTTACTGATCCCATGCTTGATTGTGACATTTAATTTGCCTCGGCTGAGCTTCACTCTGGGCACTTGCTCAGCATCAACAATTACCTTGAGTACATAGCGCTTACCTAAATACAATTGGGTTTCGCCACTCACATAACGCTTATGCAATACCGTGTCTTTTTGCTTTGCAAAGTCATTAATACTTTGCCATATCCACCTTGCACGCTTATGCATGGCATCAACAATAGCATCTTCGCTTGCATCATTTGGCACAGTCGCAACAACACGCTGATCAGGGTGAACCTTAATAATGACCTTACGTGTTACTTTTTTAGCGGTATCACTAGGCTTTGGTTTACGAATAACGTCATAGCGAATGGTGTCGTTACCATAAATAAAAACACCGTGTTCTTTGGTTGTTACGCTGCTTTTTTCAGAATGAATAGCAGCGGCTACCGTTTTTTGCGTCACTTACATTAGCCTCTAGCTATACCTAATCGGGTTATCTTTAACACTTCTTCGATCAGTTTTTGTGCGTTATCAAGGCCAAGCCCAGCAAAAAGTATTGGTAATAATTTCATGTGTATGGCGTTTTCAATTTCCGCAGGGTTAATGGAATACTCAGCAACCGCATCATTTACGACGGCGTCAATATTAAAAGCAAGCGCTACCAGCTTATCGTTATCCAGTGCCTTTTCAGTTAAAAGCTCATTATCAAATAAGTGTTTGAACAGGCCAAAATAGGCTTGGGCATGTTTGTTTAGCTTGCCTGCGTCATCCATAAAGTCATTAGGGACATCAGCGACTTTACGGTCTTTTACTTCTTGCTCAAAATCAGCGAACAATATGTACTGCTTAACAGGGGCATCAAACATGGCTCTAGCATCTTCAATGGCTTTTTTAAGCATCTTAGAAAAGTATTCCTGTGCATAAGGATCATCTGCTAAGTCTTGCTCAATCATCTTAGTGATACGGCCAGTGATTTTATCTGTTTGGTTACGGGCTTCATCATCACTTATGTCTTGCGGCTTGACGTCTTTGCCCAAGTTACCCACTAGATACGCACCGTCTGGTTCTTTTACTTCAATACCCGCTATGTGTTTATCGAGTAAGCTACGGATATCTTCTGCGTATTCATCATAGTTAATGGTTTCGTCGGCATCTTCACGTACTTGTTTACGTAAATCTACAAAGGCTTTTAAGTCTCGTTTGTATAGGTCGCGCTTGTTATCAAACGACTTATCTTCAAAGTAGGTGGCTGATTGCAGCGCTACTTTCATACAGTTTGAAAATGCCGTGAGTATAGAGTAAAAATCATCACGCTTTTTAAGGTTGGTATCGGTGAGCTTACCATCAACCTCATGTACTTTTGGTGCTAATGCTTGTCGTAAAGCCGGGCCATCTTGTTTGTTTTTAACCCCGTCAAATATCGCCCATAAATCACTGTGCAGGCCCGGAAGCTTTTTATATTCGGTATCCATTCGGTTATACAACCCTTTCAGGTCGTCTATATCAAAACCGCCTTGGGTGCGCTCTGCAAGGTCTTGGTACTTTTCTATGGTGGTATCAAGCTCTTTTAATATGCCACGGTAGTCAATAAGGTAGCCAAACTGTTTTTTGCTATGCAAACGGTTTACTCGGGCAATGGCTTGGATAAGGTTGTGCTCTTTAAGGGGCTTGTCGATATAAAGCACTGTGTTCTTTGGCTCGTCAAAACCTGTTAGTAGCTTATCAACCACTATCATAATGTCAGGTCCGTCATCTCTGCCAAAGTCTTCAATAATGGCTTTGGTGTAGGCTTTTTCATCCATTTTATCAACATTGGCCTTCCACCAGTTTTGCACAATGTCTTTGCTTTCTTGATCAACTACATCATGCCCCTCACGCGTGTCAGGAGCCGACATCGCCACAACCGACGTCACCGTACCAATTTTATCTAGCGCCTCTTTGTAGCGTATTGCAGAGGCCTTAGAGTCACAGGCTAGTTGGCCTTTTAAACCCTGATGCTTAAAGTTTTGAAAATGGTCGGCAATATCATAGGCAATTAACATAATGCGATCGGCAGTTTGATATATTTGACCTTTTTGCGAAAACTTTCTTTTTAAATCGGTTTTTTGTTTGTCGCTCAGCTTACTGGTACTACGATCGAACCATGCATCAATGGCCTTGTCGTTAACGTTTAGCTCTGGTATACGCTCTTCATACAGCAGTGGGGTAACGGTTTTATCTTCAACCGCTTGTTGCATCGTATAAGAGTGAATAATTTTACCGAACTTGTTTTCGGTCTTGTCGTCTTTTAATAGCGGTGTACCTGTAAAGGCAATAAAAGCCGCTTTAGGTAGCGTTTGCTGCATACGGATATTATTTTCACCGTTTTGGCTGCGGTGTCCTTCATCCACTAACACAATTATATTCGGGCTGTCGTTGTAGCAGTCTTTGTGTTTTATTGCAGAGCCAAACTTATTAATGATCGAGAAAATAACCCGCTCGTTACCTTGACCAATTTGCTCGGCCAAACGCTTACCTGTGGTCGCCATAGCATCTTTTTTATCTCGATCGGTGAGTACACCACCAGAGGCAAAGGTACGGCTTAGTTGATCTTCCAAGTCTACACGGTCTGTAACTATGATCACTCGACATTGTGCCAGCTCTTCAAGCCAAATTAGCGCTTTAGATAAAAACACCATAGTAAATGACTTGCCGCTACCTGTGGTATGCCAAATAACACCACCTTGACGTGCGGCAGAAGAATCATCAAACGTATTGATACGTTCTATAAGTGCTTTTATACCAAACACCTGCTGGTATCGAGCTACAATCTTGCCTGCTTTTTTATCAAATAAGGTAAACAGGCGGGTCATATCCAGTAGGCGCTCAGGGCCTAATAAACTTACAATCAGCCTGTCTTGGTCGGTTACCGTCAGCTCACCCGCAGCAACAAGTGAAAGGTAATCATCTTTATCTTTTGCAGGACGATGATTAAACAGTGCATTTAATTGATCTCCACGCAGCGTATGATTTTTAAGCCTGACAAACTCAGCTTCCGGTATATGCTCTTCTTTCCATTTCGCCCAAAATTTTTCAGGGGTGCCGCACGTTGCATACAAGCCCTCATGCCCGTTTATGGCTAACAATAACTGGCTGTAGGCATATAAATGAGGAATTTCATCTTGCTTTTGATTACGAATATGCTGAGAAATTGCCTCAGCATTGGTCGATTTACCTTCCTTGTTTGAATCGGGGCGTTTTGCCTCAATCACCACTAATGGCAAACCATTTACAAAACACACAATGTCTGGTCTGCGGTTGCCCGTACCCTCGGCATTTTGTACTACTAATTCTTCGGTACAATGAAAGGCATTGTTATCAATATTATGCCAATCAATCAGCTTAATAGTGGGCGAGGCTTTTTTACCATCAATAAATTCAGTCACACTCACGCCATACATTAGCGCATCATAAATTTTTTCGTTAGCGGCTTTTAGCCCAAGGTTCATGGCAGGGTTCAGTTCATGCATTACCTTATCAATGGCCGCTTCTGAGAGCGTATGCTGCTTACCTGCAAACGAAAATGTCTGTTTGGCTAAAAAGGCACGCATCACAGGTAACAACACCACCTGATGGGTACTTTTTTTATGGCTTGCTAAGGTATTACCACGTAGCGCTTCACAATCACTTGGTGGAATAAACGTATAGCCTAAGTTAGTTAGCAGCGTAAGCGCGGGAATTTTTGCGCTGAATTCTTCTTGAAACTTAATGGTTGTCATTGTGCCTAATCATCCTTAAATTGCATCGCCTATTAAGTTAGGTTTTTGCGAATAACTTACATATATTTGCTCATCACTTAACTTTATTTCCAAGTAACCCAAAAAGTTAGGCCAATCTTGAAGCGTTAATCGCTTGTCTCCAATACGAGCCGCTAAGGTGGCTAATATGGTGTCGTGAGTAACCCATAAATGCACTCCATCTGCTGAGTTACTTAACAGTATTTTTATATTACTAAAAATACGTGCAACCGAATCATTTAAATCATAAAAACCATCCCATGATTCAGTACCCGAAAGCAAATGTAAATTTACGGCTTCATGACCTTTTTTCAGCCAATGTTGCCAAGCTAAGTCACCATCTTTAATAATAAAACCAGAATCGCCTAATAAGCGACACTGCTCTATATCATCAGGTTTAAAATGAGTTGCCTGAGCTATTAATTCGGCAGTTTGAACACATCGGCCAATAGGGCTGGTTCTAATACTCAATACTTGACCGCTTATTAGAGAAGCAAATAATTTACTCTGCTTAATACCTTCATCAGTCAGCATTACATCATTACCCACGGTGTTCGGTAAAATATCGGGCCGAGCAGCATGTCTTACAATGAGTATTCTTTTCATTTATTTATGTCCGTATTAACTTCATTACAGTAACTAAGCCATCTTTTTTAATAACTGAATCAATGCAAAGGCCTGCTTTTTTAAATAGCGCTTCAAATTGACTCTGCGTTCTTTCTTGTCCACCTGTCACTGTGAGTAAATGTAAATCGCAGAGAGAGCCACCAAAACTGTACTCATCAAGTAGCATTTCAAACACATAAATTGCACCATTATTTTGTAATGCCTCCGCTGCATTTAAAAGAATTTGCAAAGCATCTGTATCGTTCCAGTCATGAAGTACACGCGCCAGCATTATTTTATTTACCTTAACAGGCCATGTTTCAAAAAGGTCAAATGCTCTCTTATTGCTGAAGTTACTAGAATCAATAACACCTCCAAGGTCACCTAAAATCACATTTGAAGACGGGAACTGATTAAGAACAAGCTGTGCTAATAAACCATTGCCTCCCGCAGCATCAAAAACAACATCGCCTTTTTCAATATCTAAATAACAAACAAGTTCTTTATAATCTTTTAATGCGTAGCTGCGCAGCATATTGTGATGTCTTTCAGTATGCTCCACTGACAAACTCACTTGTTTAAAAATGTCATCAGTTTTAATGTCTTTCTGCATTAATTGCGTGAGGTTATGCCACCTTTGCATTAACCCACCACGATACTCTATCGCAGCGCTCGCAAGCGACATAGCATGGCTTGTATTTAAAAAAGCCCCTTTGGGTAATACATGCCAAATGTGTTGTTCGCATTTTACCAACCCCAACTCACCTAGGGCATTAAGCAGGCGAGTTAACCGTTTTTCTAACGTGTTTGTGTGTATGGCTAACTGGGCTGTATCGTTAGGTAAGTAGTCAAATACTTTTAAATCAGCGGCGGCCGCAATAGTAAAGGTTCGCCAGTAACCAACCATATCAGCAGATAGAGATCCAAAGTCATCATTTTTTGCAGCTCTAAGCTCTCTAACTACATCGCCTTGTTCGTTAATAATTTGCAGTGCACCACAGTGCGTTTCAACGCGCGAAAACCCATTATAAAATGGCTCTACACTTGCGTAGCGCTGTGCGTAAATAGGTTTGCCACTTTTATCAATGTGATGCCAACCATTATCACTTTTCGCTTTTGCAAAACCCTTATGAAAAACATCTAAGTCTAAAAACCAGTGTGAATGAATATACCGACCTTGCTTATCAATGTGCGTACTTAGGCCGTTTTCAGCCTGAGCAACGGCAATGCCTTCTCTAAAATCGCCACAGTACAACCACTTATTTTCATAAAGAGGCTGGCCTAATTTATCAATATGAAAGTAAAAGCCGTCTTTATCACATACCACAGCAATGTTTTGTTGATAATTACCAACAAACGCATAGCGCTGTGCATAAGCTGCAAAGCCATTTGGCAATATATGAAACCAATCATCGTTTTCTACCACAGCCGCCAAGCCACAGTAAAAACCAAAAGTACGGTTAAATTTGTGCGAGTAAATTGCTTCGCCTGTTTCGTTTATGTGCCACGCTTGGCTATTTAAACAAACAGGCGCAACTTGATATGCGTTGTCTATGTCATGAAATGATAAAACTTCATCAAAGCGTGCAGGGTAAGCTGGGGAGCCATCAGCAAAAGTGTGGTATCTGCCATCATCCGAAACAGAGAGTTTAGCTAATATACTCATTACACGCGCCTCATAGTGCACTGCTTACACAAAGGGTGATCTTGATATGTATTCATCAACTCAACATACTGCTCACTCTGTGCTAATTCTGAGAGTGATGACTCGGCAACCGAGCCAAATTCCCCTAATGATTTACGTTCTTGATCAGGCGCACAGCACACATTAAAACGACCCGATGGATCAATCCAAATCTCTTTACCTAAAAATGGGCAGTGGCCATTCGGTGCTATATCGTCTAAATTATCTATGTGTAGCTCAGAAAAATTATCTAGCTTAAAAGGTCTTATTGCGGTTTTATTGTGTAATTCTACACGCTCATGGCAATACTTAACTATTTGATTCCAACGCTCTGCAAACACAATATCGTTACGTAAATTTTCAGTCGCTATTTCATCAAAGTGCGCCCATAACTGGTGACCTTTTATGCGGTCAAACCCCAGAGCAATAGCAAGGTCAACCATTTGAGGAATTTCCTCTAAGTTGCTGCGTAAGAACGTTAACTGCATTGTTATTGAACAGTAATGACGCTCGGCCCAGCTGTCTCTAACGGCAATAAAGCGTTTCGCATTTTCAATATGTTCGCTTAATTGAGCACCAAGCATAATGTTACTATGGGTGGCATCGGTTGCCCCATTCCACGAAATTTTTACATCACTACCAATAGGTACAATACGATTAGCCCAGTATTCAACATTGTGATGTTTATCGGGGCTTGGGAAGGTGCCATTAGTGGTTAAATTTAACGATAAACCCAATTCATGGCATAAATCTAAAAACACATCAAAATGCGGATATAGTAAAGGTTCACCCATTGTTGAAGGGATCACTTCTTTAATGCCCATTGCAGCCGCATCGCGGATCACCTGCTCAAGCATCACTCTATCCATATTAGGGCGCAATCGTCCTTGCTGTTTTCGCAATTTAGGGCTATCTGAATAAGGCGAATGATCCTCACACATAACACAGTTTAAATTACAGGTATCTGGGTTAGTGTCTAAAGTAATGCGCCAAAAATCGGTTTCCCTCACTGCATTAACTCCTTGTAGCAAGCCTCTAAATCAATAATATGCTGGTCTATACATGGAATTTCGCCATCGTCACTAAATGCATAACCCTTTTCTCCAAGTTGTCTTGCATACTGCGGGTCATCAACAAACACCTGCATTTTTTCAGCTAGTGCATCAACATTTCTATGCTCATAGGTTAGGCCGTTTACTCCATCTATAACGTACTCACCCATACCGCCATCGTTAGCTGTAATCACAGGTACTCTAGACTGTTGCGCTTCATGTATTACAAGCGGAGAATTCTCAACCCAAACCGAAGGCGTCACAATCGCATCGGTTTTGCTAAATACATCAACAGCTATGTGCTGGTTTTTATACTCTGGCATCCATTGAATACTGTTTTGCTTTTCGGGTGGCAATGTGGCTGCAATGGCACGCAATGCACGTGAATCTTGCCCTCTATCGCGGCCCCAAATACGTAAAATGGCATCGCCTTTTATTTTGCCAAATGCCTCAATTAACTGGTGAATACCCTTAGCCGGAATATGCGTACCAATGTACCCAAAAGTAAAAGGTTCATCTTCATTACGTACACGACCTAACATACGAGAACGATCAAAACCGTAATCTAAATAAATGCTTTTATCGGTTGGCAAGCCAAAGTCTTTTTCGTAACGGTTTTTTAAATATTTGGCAGGAGAAATAAACAGGTCAACCTGCTCAACAACCTCTTTTACGTGGCGCATTCTGCGTTCAACCCAGTTTTCCCAATAAGCAATATCTTGGTCTAGCTCTTCTTTATCACCCGAAAAGTAACGGGCGTAACATTGTGTGGCACACTTTTTATTTTCTTGTCCATCACATGCAGCCCAAAGGTTATCGTCAGCAGAATGCATTTGCATAAACTGCCCACGCGGGCACATCAACCAGTAATCGTGTAACGTATAAACAACAGGAATATTGCGTTTTTTGGCTTCAAACACCAAAGAGGTCGACAAATGATTTAAATGACCAATATGGACAATATCTGGGCAATACTCATCTAATAATTCGGCAAATTTCTGGTCAATAATCGCTAAGCGATATCTATCTCTATGGCGTGGGTTATTAACAAGGTGTAATGCAATTTCAGGCACATCAGCATCGTGGCTAATTCTTATGTCGCCGTCAGGTCTAAATGCATCTTCTTCACGGGTAAACACACGAACTTCGTGGCCTTTTTTAACCAATCCATGACAAATAGTTTGAGAATAAACCTCCGACCCCGCGTTATATAACATAGGGTAGCCATGTATTACTTTTAATATTTTCACGAATGCGCTCCTAATTTTAATTTTTTATTATATGCGTCAACTAACCTTGCAATCCCTTGTTCTGGCAAAACACTCGCGTGCCAATCTAGTAGCGATTTAGCACGCGACGGGTCGCCAATAAAGCGAGCCACATCGTAAGCGCGAGACGCTGCCTCAACAATAGTTGAGGAGCTATTTGCGGCCTTAATCGCCATTTGTGCGGCTTCTTTTAGGGTTGTGCCATATCCGGGCAATAAATGAATAGGTGGTAATTGATTTTCACCTTCACTCAGCAATGTTATTACTTTTACTAAACCTGCTACGGTGTCATCTACATGGGTAAAATCAAATAAATGCTCAAAGCCATCAACACGTAAATCAACGCCTAATACGGCGTTTTTACTAAATGCAGGTAATACTCTATCTTCATGATCAAGCGTGCAGCCATACACGTTAGCTAACCTTACAATAGCGGTATTAATACCTGCACTTCGTGCGCTTAGAGCGGCATCTTCCATGTAAAGCTTAGAGCGACCATAAATATTAACGGGTACTAAAGGTATGGTTTCTGTGACGGGTAAAATTTTTGGTTCGCCATAAACCTCGCGGCTACTGGCAACCAGTACCCAAGGCTTATGTGTACTATTTGCCGCTAATTTAAGAAGTTGTTCACTGGCCAGTGCATTAGTTTGCCAGCACTTTTCGGGATAGTTTTGCGCCCACACAACGCGCGAAACAGCCGCTAAATGTATTACGCCACAGCATTCATTGAGTGCTTGGCTTAACTGCCATGTATTACAAATATCACCTGTTCCATCAGCAATATCAAAACCAACTACTTCATAACCTAGTTGAGATAATAGGGGAGATAAATGACGGCCAATTAACCCTAAGTGGCCTGTCATTAAAATTTTATTCATTAATTCTTAATCCTTTACTGCCTAATTAATATTACTTGCCTGCTCTTTGGCTGATTCTAGTGTACGTTCTGGATGATCTTGCAGTGTAATCGCTGGCTCTGCTTTACAATCTATACAACACTGAGTTAGCGAGTAACAAAACATCGAGGCTCTACTGGGGATCTAATCTCATTGACATTCAAAGAGCGAGCGCGGGAATTTTTGCGCTAAATTCTTTTTTAAAGTCAGGTATTACATTATTTTCATGCAACATTAATCAATCCATTGTTTAAGTATGTTCACCAATACAGGTGAAAATGCTTCTAGTTTTCCATCTTTGGGGGTTGTAATATCAGCTAAAACTAAATCAATTAGCTCATCATCTTCGAGCCCTTCACTAGGGTCTATGCCATTAGCCCAAAGTAATGACTCTGTTAATTGTTTTCGCTGCTCAATAAGGGAGCGGTTGTTTGTTAACGTATCACCTAAGTTTAATACTCTTATAGTTTCAATAGCTCTGTCGCTGAGGCCAACGACCCGCCCACTTAACTTAAATTGCAGTTCGGTTTCGCAAGCCCCCATAAAAGGAGTCAAAGGCAGTGGCTGTGAACCGTGAGAATCATCGCATTGCCTTGGTGTTGTGCAGCTCGCAACTATATTCGTAAAATCAAGACTACGATTAGGTGCAATACGCCTTGCTTCAACATGCTCATTCATTGAGTCTTGATTTGTTCCTGTAATTTGCTTTAAGCAATAAGCACATAAAAAATATTGTTCTTTTGCGCACTCTATTCGAATATCATTTCTTTCAGGTGTTTCTAAATCACTGTATTTACCATGTGGGTGTGCTCTTTTGAAATTACTAAGGCTTGTCGGCTCAAAACCAATTCTTTTAGTTATTTTTCGCAATTTTCAGCTCCTGCTTTTTAAGTAATAATCTAGCTTTAGATAGCTCCAGATTATTAGAGGGAAGAGCTTGTTCTAATTTATTTAATTGCGTGTGTGCTTTTTCAATATTTGAATCATGTATTGAATCGAGTAAATCACTTAACATCTCACTTATATCGGAGTTACGTATATCTGTGTCCATAATTTCAAGTAATACAGTATTCGCATCTAAGCCAAACAGCGGAGGTAAAGGTTTAACTTCATCGTTTCCAATAAGATAAGTCAGTACGTTTTCGCTATCGCTTATCACTAGAGGTGAGTGAGTCGTCAAAACAAATTGGCATTTAGGAAAAGTATTAGTTAATTGAGTAATCAAAGTGCGCTGCCACTTCGGATGTAAATGCATATCTACTTCATCAATTAAAACAATACCGTCACCTTGCAGAGGGTTTTCAAGGTCGGGGTTCATCACCGCTAATCTGCGAGCTATGTCTCCAATTAAAGCCATTAATGATTTTTCACCTTGCGAAAGTTGAGCAACATCAAATGACTCACCAGCTTTATCAATAGACATATGCAGTCTTGGCTTTCGTCTAACTTTTAAGTTTGAAAAGTCAGGCATAAATTTATAAATTGCTTTACGGACTGCCGTTAACTGCCTGTCTCTGCTAGATGCTTTTAGCTGACTTAGTTTGGCCCAAGTGTCGTTATCATTACCTAAAACACTTCGCAGTTGCTCTAATACTTCATCAGACAACCCAGATTCATTTTCAGTATCTTCACGGTCTCTAAACCACTCAAAGAAACGTCTGAAATCAACGCCTTGAGTTAACGACTTGTCATAGCCGTCAAGTTGATGAAATGTGTGCTTCCCTCGAATTTTTAAAGGTATATCAACTACAACTCTTTCAACTGAATAAAATGCAACCAGAGGTAAAGAAGATTTATCAAAATTAGTAATTTTTTCTCTGTAAAAATCCGCGAGAGCGGTTACGCCAGCGTAATCACTTTTATGATCGCCTTTACGGCCTTTTTTAGCTTTAGCTATTCGCCAGAAGAAATAATTTTCGTCATATGACTCTAAATCACCTTGTTCAATATCCCCAGCGCAATGGTTAAAAACCTCAAGGTCAATAGCTGCTGATGGGTAACCATTTTTTACGACAAGCTCTAGTAACGGACTTCCTTTACCCGTCTCACTTTGAATTCGGGCAGACAACCAACTTAATGATGTAGCTAACGCTTTTAGAATAGATGTTTTACCAGAGCCATTATTACCAACCAAAACGGTTACGTTTCCGTTGTAACTACCATAAGGTGCTAACGGCACCTCTAACTCATTAAAGCGGCCTACATTATGTAAAGTTAATTTTTTAATTTCCATTAATTTGCCTTTAAATCAGTTTGCTCTACTTTAACTCTACGCTTACCCGTTAACAACTGCTGCATTAACGCTTTTTTCTCTTGTTTTAAATCGGCATGTTGTTGTTCTAATAGTTCGATTTCTTGATCAGCATTAGCTAGTACAGTGGCTATTTTCTGTTGCTCGCATAAGCTAGGAATTCTAATGTGAATCCCTTTAAAATCTTTAAGAATAATTCGAGGAACCCCCGAACCAGAAGTCAGCGCTTTGCCTACAAAGAATTTTACTGAATCTTGTGAAAAATATTGAGCAATAAAATGCGGGGAAATTATGTTTAGCTTTGGTCTCAATAAAGCTATTGAGGATAAAATTACGCCTTGAATTTCCTCTTTCACAACAAAACAGTATTTTAAAATAGAGCCATCTTTCGCTATCAAAATATCATTAATCTCTGGCTTACAGTTTTGCTTTTCCAAGGCTTTAAAATCCCCCTCACTGATATGTCTAGCTGTATTTTCAGCGAAGCCTGTTGGTCTCATATCTTTCACTGAAAACATGGGGTAACCAACTTCAACACTTTGTGGACTATGGTGGGCACCATCAGTAACTTTTGAACAGGCATCGCCCAACTTAACCTCTTCCCACTCTTCCTTAAACGCTCTACCTGAATCATCAAGTAGGCGCTTTTTACCCGTGAGCAGTTGTTGCATTAGGGCTTTTTTCTGCTGTTTGCTGTTGTCGATTAGGCGCTCGGTGGTGCTAATCGCTTTATCCCAAGTGGATAGGATTTTGGCGATTTTACGTTGTTCTGGGAGAGGGGGAACTGGAACAGGAAGCTCTTTACACAATTGAATAGTCAGATTCTGCTGACCAGATGTTTTTTTTGATCTTGATTGTAACCATTGTTGTGCGAGTTCACTGGTCAAAAACTTTAAAAAGTAATATTTATCAATGTGCTCAGGTGAAGTTCTATAAATTACTATTGCTTGATTCATGTTGTACGAATCGTATTGTTTATCAAGCATTGATATTTTGCCCAAAGGAGGGCCTACAATATTCATAAGAATATCGTCGGGATAAGCTATTGAGCGAGCTAAAAAGCCTTCGTGAGCATCACTGGAAACAAAAAGCATTTCGGACGATGAATTTAGGCGGCCATTAAAACTCAAATTATTTACCCTTAAAAAGGGAATATTAGAGTCCTGAACAATCTCACTTTTGGGTGGAGTAGTACCTTTAGTGATTTTTGTTGTAACGCAGTCGGCAGACTTTACCTGCCAATCAGAAGGAAAATTACCTAACCCATTTATATGCTGAAATCCATTAGGCACCATAACCCAACTCCTTTAAGTAGCTATCCATTTCTTTTTCGAGGGTTTGCAGCTCAATTTTTAGCTGTACACGTTCAGTGCGTACTGCCACTAAATCAATCTCTGCTTCTTCTTCAAAAGTATCAACATAACGAGGAATGTTTAAGTTAAAGTCGTTCTCGGCAATTTCATCAAAACTGGCTAGGTATGAATATTTTTCGGTCGTTTCACGCACTTTGTAGGTATCGATAACTTTTTGGATGTTGTCTGGTGTTAACTGGTTTTGGTTTTTACCTGATTTGAACTCACGGCTGGCATCTATAAACAGGACGTTTTTATCAATTTTTTGCTTTTTGAAAATTAAAATAGCTGCCGGAATGCCTGTACCAAAAAACAGCTTTTCTGGCAGGCCAATAACAGTGTCTAACAAGTTTTCTTCAATCAGTTGTTGGCGGATTTTGCCCTCGCTCGATGCGCGAAATAGCACGCCATGTGGCACTACAACACCCATGCGACCTGTTTCCGGTTTTAGCGTTTCAATCATATGACTAATAAACGCATAGTCACCTTTAGTTTTAGGTGGCACACCACGGCGAAAACGTCCGTAAGGGTCGCTGCTGGCATCGTCATGTCCCCATTTATCTAATGAGAATGGCGGATTAGCTGTTACTACATCAAAGTGCAATAAGCCGTTGCCGTCTTTATCAAGTAACAGTGGGTTGCGAATGGTGTCGCCCCATTCAATACGGTGGTTGTCTTCACCGTGTAGGAACATGTTCATTTTGGCGAGTGCCCATGTAGAGCCAATGGCTTCTTGCCCAAATAATGCGTATTTTTTGGAGCCAGAGTTTTTACGCACCATAGCGCCACATTTTAAAAGCAACGAGCCACTACCTGTACAGGGATCGCATATTTGGTCGCCCTCAACTGGCTCTAAAACCGTTGCTAAAAGAGTTGAGACCTCAGGCGGTGTGTAGTATTCGCCAGCGGTAGCGCCACTGCCTGCGGCAAAGTGTTTAATAAGGTATTCATAAGCGTTACCGATAATATCTAAGCTACCTACACGCTCTGTACTTAGGTTTAAAATGTCTTTACCAAAGTCTTCTAACAAATGGCGCAGTAAATCGTTTTTTTGTTTTTCTTGACCTAAGCGGTCGGTGTTAAAGCTGATATCTTGGAATACGTTTTTAAGCTTGCTGCCGTTAGCTTCTTCAATGGCATGAAGGGCTTTATCAATGCGCTCGCCGTTGCCTGCTTCATAACGCTTTTCGTATAAATCCCAAAAGCTAGCGCCTTCGGGTAATACAAAACGCTGCTTTGACATCATGGCGTGAATTAGCTCTGGCTTGTCGCCATACTGAGCAATCAGATTGTTGTATTCGTCTTTGTATACATCAGAGATGTATTTTAAAAACAGCATAGTGAGGATGAAGTCTTTATAGGTATCGGCACTGATCACACCACGAAAGGTGTCGCAGGCATTCCACACCGCTTTGTTAATATCGTCCTGATTGATTTGGTTGGTCATAGTTTTTAAGTCCTTGTTATTAATTTGTTCAATCTGTTTAGTTAGCGTTGTCTATGGCAACAAACTGTTGTTGCCTATTTTAAATCGGCTTTTTGACGCTTTTGCTCTTTCATTTCGCAGCTGTGCTGAGAGTTTGACCTTTATAAACTATGGTTTATTAGCAACATTTCTAGGCGCAATCGAAAAAACCTTAATAGTTACCCATGAGCATTTTTAAATCATTGTACAATACTTTTTAATGTTTCATATTCGATCACGCACTTTATGTATGGGTAGCAAATATCTAGACGCATGTTTGTTAATTATTTTTTGTATGTTTTACAGACGAAGTAGTAGCGATAATTTTTGTGCTAAAACTACTTCTACTACCTCTACTACTTTCTAAGCAGGTTATCTATATTTATAAGAGGAGCTAAGATATCAGCTAACTCAACAGCTGCTTCTTTGCGTTCCTCAAAATAATCATGGTTGTCATACACCTTTTGTAGCCCGACAAACGAGTGGTTTATGTAACGTTCAGCGACATCAGTCGGGACTTTTAACTTTGACAATAAAGAACGGCATGTGTGTCTAAGTGAATGAGGATCAAATTCTGGCCAAGGAATTTCCCCTTTTTTCTTTAATTTTAAGCAAGAATGATTAACTGTGTTTTCACACACATGCGTATTATCTGACTTGCCTTTTTTTCTACTGGGGAATAAGTAGTTTGAGTTTCCGGAATAGGCTTTAACTTGTAGCAGCCACTCAATAGTTTGCGGTGCTAAGGGTAGGGTAAACCCGCGTCTTGATTTTGTTCTTTCAGCTGGAAGGTGCCAAGTTCCATTGTCTAAATCGAATTCACTCCATCGTGCCGCATATAACTCCATTTTGCGTACCCCTGTAGAGAGAAGTAGTGCTAATCCCCAGTAGTCTTGGATGGCAATCTTTCCAATGTTTTTACGTAAAGCACTAAAAAGTTCAGCTACCTGCTCGATGTTAAGAGAAAACTCCTTCGGCTTTTCAGTGCCTCCAGCATCTTTTGCTGTAAAGATAGAGGCTGGGTTATATTGGACCAAATTGAGCTTTTGAGCATGGTTAAAGATCTTGGTTAGCAGGTATAGGGTTTTATTTGCTACTGTCTTACGCGGCTTCTTGCTTCCGTAACCTTCATTAATTCTTTCGATGATGAAGCGAATATCAGTGGGCTCTACTTTTACTAATTCGTATCTACCAATAACGGGTAATATTTCACGTCTATACAATGAGGCGATAATATTAGGGTGTTCGATACGCTTCGACTCCCGTTCATAAAAGTCAGCCCATAAGTCCGCTACGGTATGAAGCCTCTGGGATTTAGCTTTCTTCTTTTCAGATGCGGGGTCAAAACCTTCACGTTTTATTTTTAACTTTATGGTGGCTGCTTCTGAACGTGCCTCAGCTAAGGACATTTCCCTCGGTGATGAAAAGTAACTCCAAGCACGTTTTCCATTAGGCTTTGTATACCTTAATGCCCAGAAAGGGTGCCCAGCATCATTTATTACAAAGTAGAAACCATTTCCGTCGGAAATTTGTGCTGGACGACCATCTTTTATATAAGACAGGATCTCTGCTTGTGTTAATGGCCCTTTATTAACCTCGCCGTTGGCTTTTGCTTTTCGTGTTTGTCTTTTATCAGTCATCATTAAAAGTTAGGTAACCAGTTAGGTGACCGAAATAGTAGATGATTTACGAAGTGAATGGAAATGATTAGAAGTGAAAAACTGGCTAAATACAACATTTTTAACCAGTTATGTAGTGACTAGATATGACCTGAAATACTATTCAATATTCTGGATCTGCTCACGCATTTGCTCTATCAATACTTTAAGCTCAACCGCAGCATTGGTGATGTCGCTATTGATTGATTTAGAGGCGAGGGTGTTTGCTTCGCGGTTAAACTCTTGCATCATGAAATCTAAACGACGACCACAAGCGCCACCTTTTTTAAGGATTTTTTTAGTTTCTTTGACATGAGATTTTAAACGGTCTAGTTCTTCAGCTACGTCTTGTTTTTGTGCAAGGTAGATGAGCTCTTGCTCAAGGCGAGCTTCGTCAATATTTGCAGTTAAATCTTCTAATTTTTGTGCTAATTTTTCACGCTGCCATTTGGCAATTTCTGGCATGTGAGTTTCAACTATCGCTACTTGCTCTAAAATAGCATCAAGGCGAGTGGCTATCATCTCTTCAAGATTAGCGCCTTCATCACCACGTGCAGATTTAAAATCTTCAATCACTTGATCAAAACCAGCAATGAGTGCGGTGTTAACGCTATCCATATCTAGCTCTTCAGCTTCCATAACACCAGGCCAACGTAAGATGTCGACAGGATTAATATCGCCATTACTTTGTTGTTGCACCCATTTGGCGCTATTGATCAGTTGTGCAGCCAACGCCTCATTAATTGAAAGTTCACCAACATGGGCTGGGTTTGCCACAAACTTTAAGAACACTTCAACCTTGCCGCGTTGTAAATGTTTACGTAGGCGCTCACGGATCACCGGCTCCATGCCACGAAATTGCTCAGGTGCGCGAATAAAGGTTTCAAGGTAGCGTTGGTTAACTGAACGAACTTCCCACGTGCCAGTGCCCCAATCGCCTTTTATTTCGCGACGCGCGTAAGCAGTCATACTGTGGATCATGGATGGTTTCCTAGTTTTATTAAACAATATTAAAAGTGATTATACCGTAACACTGGTTAAGCTCTAGCGGAAATTTTTGTTGCTGCGAATTTTACAATTTGCTTTTGTTTAAATCAGCATGGCATCTACAGCTATATATACATATAATGTGGGAAATTCTGAATTAAGGGGATCGTGAATGCGTCCAAGCGAAAGAACACCTAACCAAATTAGACCGGTTACATTTACACGTAATTACACTTTGCATGCTGAAGGCTCTGTGTTGGTTGAGTTTGGTAACACAAAAGTACTTTGTACAGCCACTGTTGAATCAGGTGTACCGCGTTTTATGAAAGGCCAAGGTAAAGGCTGGATCACAGCTGAGTACGGTATGTTACCGCGCTCTACCCATACCCGAAATGGCCGTGAAGCGGCGCGTGGCAAGCAAAGCGGTCGTACTATGGAAATTCAACGTTTAATTGCACGCGCACTTCGTGCCGCAGTTGATTTAAAAGCGTTAGGCGAAAATACCATTACTATTGATTGTGATGTTATTCAAGCTGATGGCGGAACTCGTACTGCATCAATCAGTGGTGCTTGTGTTGCTCTAGTCGATGCGTTAACACATATGCGTAGCAAGGGTATGATCAATTCAAATCCTCTTAAATTTATGATTGCAGCTATTTCGGTAGGTATTTATAAAGGCCAAGCTATTAGCGATTTAGAATATTTAGAAGATTCTGACGCTGAAACAGATATGAACGTAATTCTGACCGAAACAGGTAAAATTATTGAAGTGCAGGGTACAGCCGAGGGCGAACCTTTCTCGTTTGATGAGCTTGATGAATTACTCACTCTTGCGAAGCATTCAATCCGCGAAATCATTGACGTTCAGAAGCAAGCATTAGCTTAATAAGTAATAGGTTTATAGTAATGAAAGATTATCAAATAGAGTTTATTGAATTCGCCTTAGAAAAACAGGTGTTAAAGTTTGGTGAGTTTACTTTAAAGTCTGGCCGTACTAGCCCTTACTTCTTTAATGCGGGGTTGTTTAATACAGGTCGTGACCTTGCACGTCTTGGTCGTTTTTATGCTGCCGCCCTTGAAGATGCAGGCATTGAATATGATGTTTTATTCGGTCCTGCTTATAAAGGTATTCCAATTGCAACAACTACCGCAGTAGCACTTGCAGATCATCACAATAAAGATGTGCCTTATTGCTTTAACCGTAAAGAGAAGAAAGCACACGGTGAAGGCGGCACATTAGTAGGCTCTGAGCTAAAAGGCAAAATCATGTTAGTAGATGACGTGATCACTGCTGGCACAGCAATTCGTGAGTCTATGGAAATTATTGCAGAAAATGGTGCGGATCTAAGTGGTGTCTTAATAGCTCTTGATCGTCAAGAAAAAGGCAAAGCTGAACTGTCTGCAATTCAAGAAGTAGAACGTGACTTTAATACTAAAGTAGTTTCAATAGTAAAACTTGCAGATTTAATTAGCTACCTTGAAACTAAAGGTACTATGAACGAGCATCTTGCATCAGTAAAAGCTTATCGTGAGCAATATGGTATAGCTTAATCTAAGTATACTTAAAGCTATTCAACAAAAGCCCGATGATTTTCATCGGGCTTTTGCGTTTTATAACCGTATAAAGTTATTTTGAAGTTAAAAAAGTATCTCTTTTGTAGGGTTTGGCTTGAATTTTGAACGAACAGCACTTTATTTCAAGTTTTCTTTAAAAAACGCTTGCGTAAAATTCGCCGCGCCCTATAATGCGACCCCACTGAGACGGCAGACAGCAACGCTTAGCGAGGCAAGAGTTAATCAG
>NZ_JACJEI010000035.1:0-48314 GCF_014163985.1 Pseudoalteromonas sp. SR41-4
TGATTGTTCACCATCTGATTGTTCACCATCTGATTGTTCACCATCTGATTGCTCATCGTCTGATTGCTCATCACTTTCTGAATCATCGCTATCATCACCATTTTTAGGTTCTTCTTGCTCCTTTTCATCTGTACTTTTCATAAGCTCAATAACTTTCCAAGCCATATCTGCACAATCACGCGTACTACGAGTGTTTGTAATTCCATGTACTATTTCAGTTAAACTATCTATAAAGTTATTGTCATAGGTTGCTTTTAAATACGCTAAAGCTTGTTCAGCATATTGATCTAGACAAAGGTTGCCTGCACCAAGTACACGGCCTTTATATAAGCAGTATGTTAATACTAGTGATAACGGATTATCAGAACTCACAGGTTCACTAAATAAGCCTTTCTTAATTGCGATTAAAACAAGTTTTTCAAGGTTTAACTTAGCGCCTGGATACTCTGAACCAACTAACTTCTCCATTCGTGCATCTTCAAAGATATTGCATAAATTTAAATGTAACTTACTCTTAAAGTTGATTGAAAAACTGGTGTGTTTTTCATGGCCAATTTCATGATCAATATAACCATGCGTCATAGACACATAATCAGGATCAGTAAAATCGCCAAATGGAATATTAATTTTTCCACCACAACTATAAGCCGTACTACCACTAACAGTGACCTTAATACCTTCTCTGTCACTCATTAACTTTGATAATACTCTAGCTACTTTTATAACTCTGTTTTTTGATTTCATGGGTGGTTACTCTCCATAGGGGGTTTAACGGCTAAGCCGTATAGGGTTTTATTTAAGGGTTTATAGCCGGAGCTATTAAGTTCTATATCACCTGCTTTTCGTTTTACTGCTTAGAAAAACAATAAAATGAAAAATAGAGGACCAAAAAGGACTTCCCTTTTCAGTTCTCTATTTCTATATTTCCATTAGCAATTGATATACATGGCAAGATTTCATCGTTTGACATAAAGCCTAAAGGCTCAGTGACGTAAGTCACTGAACCCGACTTTAATTTGCACTTACAATAGCCACAAATTCCAGTTCTACACTGTGACTTGTGTACAACGGAGCCTTGTTCAAGACTCTGAAGTATTGTGCCTTTGCTTTGTACGCTGTGATGTTGACGCGACGAAGTGATGATTTTAATCATGAATAACAACTCCAGTATCAAGTTGAAATTCAGGCCTAAGAGCTGGTGGAAAACCATCAAAGCCCTTTGACTGATAAACATCATTCCAATCAATTTTATCAACACCTTCTGGACAATTTGGTACAAAGATTTCTGCATTTCTGCCCTCTTTTTCCAAACGTTCCTTCAAGCGATTCGCTGCAGCAAGACCGGCCCCACTAGGTTCAATATCAGCCCAAATTAGGACAAACGTAACGTCATCTGGAAACTTTACAGCTTCCATTAAACGATCCGAAATACCGACCCACATAGGAGTTCCTGTAGCTTCACGAACACTAAGTGCATTTTCAATGCCTTCAGCTATACCTATAACTTTTTCTCCAAAACCTACGTCTCTTGGTTGGTCTAATTGAATAGAACAGCCTCGAACATCAGATATAGGCGCAAAAATCATTTTGCTGCGAATAATATCTGCCTTAACCGGTAGTTTTGTGTCGAGAAAAGTACGGTGCATAGTGACAGGTTTACCGTTCACATCACGTACCATGGCAAGCATTCCGGGGAAGTGCTGCCAATTGGTTTCATCGCTTTCCTTATATGCAAGTTTTGGATGAAAACCCAAATCAGACATATTAGTAAGGTCAGAATTAATACCACGATTGCGAAGGTAATCATGCGCATGAGTGTTCAAAATTGGCTTAGCTTGAGCTTTATTGTTCCTGAGAACTTTTTTAGCTTTTGCTAAGGCCTCTTCTGACGTTTTGTATGCGCTTTGTTGGGTATACTTACGTTGTGCTTTAGCTGCATCTGATTCAGTAACTCGTGATAAGTCACCGCCACAAATACGTATAATTTCATCTAAAGCCTGTGAGACAGAACACCCAACATACCAAGACACAACAGATATACCATCTGGTAAAGGCCCTACATCGTTATGATATGCCCCACCTGTATCTCTGTAGTCTCGAAACCATCTAAACTTAGTACGGCCACCACCGGTTAAAGGACAAGGCTGCTGCCTAATACCTTTTTTAAATGATTGCGCTAACCCGTGGTAGTTTGAAAGAACACTCTCCCAGCCGCCACTTTGGTCTACTAATGCTTTTACATGGTTAATTTTGTCGAAATTGTTGTAGTTCATAATATTACTTCCTCATATATCGAAATCACGATGATCCCAATACATCCGAGTCTCAGGTGCATTGGTGATCACCGTGACCCGGTAAAAAGAAAGCTCGCCACCCAAGCGGGCAAAAGCGAGCTTGGATGGTGGTTATTCAGTAACTAATTCACTATTCTCAATTCTTCGAGAAGAATTGGTAATGACTAGTCGAACACCTACAACAATTTCTTTACCATCGTGTTCAACTGTTTTAAAAACATAATCACCACGGACTATTGTTGTTACAGTTTTACCTTCAAGCATTTTTTTTAAATCGATTTTCATGGTTACTCTCCAAAATATCTAAATTTGGGGTACAACCATGCCCAAGCGGGTAGGTGTACCCGCGTGGGTTTATATTCTTAATTTTTAAAAACACTTTCCAAAAAAAAGTATTTTTAGGAAGTAAGCCACCAGCAAAAGCGCTAGGCTTTTACTGGTGCTAACAATTGATAAAATTAATTACCAACCATCAAAAGCAAAACTATCAATGGCCACATTCTCCTGCTGAACTATGAATTCAGAGTTAAATGGATCACTACTTGATTGTTCTACTGCTTCTCCAAATGGGTTATCACTGAAAGGGTTATCTTCAGTGTTTATACTAGACTCTGCCATTGACGTATTATCCACAACGGCTACTTCTTCAACTTCCTCTATTTCTTCAACTTCGCTTAGCTCATCACCACCTTTTCCATAAGCAATTACTTTTGATCGGTCACTTACAAGTGTCAAAAAATGACAAATTTTGTGATAGTCACCACCCATTAAAGGGTAGGTCAAAGGTAATTCATTAAGCACTTCTGAAAAGCGCACAGCTACACGGGCAACAGTTGAATCCAAGAAAGATAAATTGATCAATTTATCGCGTAGAGCGAAAACTGGCTTCATCTTCTTGATTGTTGCTTTTTCTGCCATAAGAAACGACTTTTGATAGATTTCAGCTGCTTCGCTGGAAATTTCATCAAACAAAGTTTGACTAGCTTCCTCAGCAATAACATCTTCATCACCATCAAAAAGAGGTTGAATCGCCATTGGTGGGTGCACCTTGAATGTGAATCGACTAGCAAATTTGCTGGCTTCATCTGAACATTTTCTAATATAGGCCTCTACAGGCTTGTTATTTAAAATATGGTCTTCAATGGTGTTTTCATACTCACTTCTAAGGTTCTGCACTTCAGCTTTAAACTCAGTATCAATTTCATGTAACTCTGTAATCAAATCATCTAATTGACTGATTGGTACAAGGGTAGCGCCTTTTGCAAAGCTAATACCTCGTTGATTAAGAGCACGACGAGCTTGCGCTGAACACTTACTAACAAATCTAAGCTTTTCTTTCGGGAACCAGCGTAGCTTAGTACCTGAAAGCAACTCAGAGTCGAGCACTTGTCCATCTATTAACGATTTACTATCAGAGATAATACTTTCGCCACATGCTCCTTGAACTTCTACTGAAATTAAACAAGCGCCACTTTTAATATCTAAGTTGGCATTGCTTGCGGCTAGTTTAGAAGCTTCTTTTGCTGAATCGACTGTATATTTTTGGGTTGTCATGGTTACTCTCCGGGGGTTTATAAATTCGGAGCATAACAACCCTGTTCAGGGGTATTATGCCCCTGTAGGGTTTAGGTTTTGAGGTGTTAGCCTCTATTTTAATATTTTAAAATTGATTACAGGCTCGCATATTGACAAGCCTGAGTTATACCATCAATTTTCCATTCGGTATCGCAATTACAACATACTGCAAAAACGACACCTGTAAGTGGTGTTTCTTGAATTTCACCTTTATCAGAAACATTACCATTAAGATTTACATAAAAGTGAATGCATCTTTCCTGCTTCTCTTTTAAAACAATTGGTGAACACTTACATTTAGGACAATATTTATTCATATTTCGAGTCATAAATAGTTCCAATATTATTTAGAATATTCTAAGTTTCTAGTTTTGTGATCGAACACAAAGCTATTAATGGTAGTTAAATACCCATCATCCAGCTTTTCTTGAATACGATCTCTTGAAGAAACTTTACTATCTACTATTTGCGGTATCCAATAATCACCATAACGTTTGTTCTTTTTGTAAAAAACATAAAGAGCATTATTAAAGTGACCAATGGCCCAAAGTTCATCTTTGCTTTTACTTAAAGTAATAACATCGAAAGAGCCTGTTGGGTACGAAGAGGGTCTACATGGTAGAAAGCCTAATTCAACCGCTTCTTGTCCTTTGTATTCAGTGCTGTGTTTAATCGTAAAGTGTGTAACAACATCATCAAGATGCGTACTGTTATCCACCCACTCAATATCACTAACTTTTCTGTATATACTATTAAGACCAGTTAATACTCCAACGCAACTAAATGTAACCGATAATCTCTTTCCATTAGCATTAGTTCCGATAGACATTGCTTTAAATGAACCGTCTGGAAACTCATGAGCTTCAAAAACGGAACAATCTAAACTGTCTGTCATATCGTAAAAACTAGCTACCGGTTTTATGGAGGAGCGTGTTACTTTTTTGCGTGTGAGGCAAAAACTTCTCCACTTGGTTTATCAAGATCTAAACCTAATAATCGCTGCAAAACTGCATCAACTATTTCTTGGCTATCACTATCAACACCGCCTTGCATAGAGAAATCTAAGGCTTCGCGCCATTCCGCATCTTTACCAAATACCATCGTATGAAAAGCCCAATTAACCAATGTTCGTGTACTAAAAATACAACCGATTGGATCATCAATGCCTTTACCATCATCACCAACACGTAATTTTCTTAACTCGTTACCGACTAAGACCATCTTATGTGCGACAGCATATGGGATTGCAGGGAATTGCTTTTGTATTATTTTTAACTCTTGTGCTGGTTGTGGGTAATACGTTCTGTACCAACCGATACGTGAACGTAAGGCATCATCTAACTTCTGTGAAGAAGTGTAGAACTCCGAGCCACCCTCACCAGTCGTGTTACCTGTGGCAACGATACGACACAATGAGTGTTTAGTTAGTGTTTTTCCAATTTGCTCTATAGGCCAAGGTTTACCTTCCAGTAATCCATGAATCGCAGCACCAGTGTTACGATTTACCTTATCAAGTTCATCAAAAATTACTAACCCACCGCTAGCGTAAGCTTTAGCAGCTGGACCAGGATTAAAAGGTGTTTCACCATTCATAAGAACTCGTGAACCCTCTAAATCTTCTGGCATTAAGCTACCGTGACACTTAACCATGTATACAGGTTCATTTAAGTGATCTGCTACAAAAAGTAACATTTCAGTTTTACCTGTACCTGTCTCACCATGCAAACCAAAAGTTTGAAGTTGAACAGGCGCCATCCACCAAGATAATAAGCGTTTAAGCGTCTTTTCTGTCGGAATGTAATACTTGTTAGAGCCTTGACAATCAGGGTGACGATTTTTACGACGAGTAAGAGTTCTTTCACCGGGAGTGAAAAAATCAGGAAATATGCTATGTGCATCGACCTTCTCTAATTCGTTGTAGTTTACTTTTGCTGATTGAATTTCTGTTACGTTTTCTGCCGTGTTTGTGTTTGACATGGTTACTCTCCAAAAGGAATTAAGTTTTTTGGAGATAGATCTTCCCTATCAGGGAAAACTATCCCCGATTAGGGTTTTAAATTTAATCTTTAGAATTAAATTTAGGGTTTAGAACTTTATATACAGTTGTTAAATTATGAAACGTAAATGCTTGAATCAGCCATTTTATCAATTTCATAATTCTCGTTATATGTTTGAACTGCTAAAGCATATGCTTCTATATACTTCCCATTAAAATCAGTTGATAGCTCAGTTAAAGCTTTGTCTATCTCACTAATATATAATTGGGGAACTACATCACCTTGCTCTAAAGCAATCCAAACCAAAATATCAGTATTGTTAATAAATGAATTAAATTTAAGATTTTCAGATGTAACTATCGCAGTGATAATTTCAACTAAGTTATAAGCAAATGATTGCCTAAATAATAAATCTCTCATTGAATATCTCCATCTATTGCAAATACACATGTAAGTACATTGTTTAGAGAATGCTTAGTATTCACTTTTAGGAACATAAGTAACTCCAGAACGAGTATATACAGATGATATTTCTAACATTTCTAATGCAAATCGATTTACGCCGCGAAGTCTAAGTTCATGATAAATTCCTTTACGGAGTTCAACATGATCAAAGCCAAACGCTTTACAAATTAATGCAAAATAGTTAGAACTAACGAACTCAAGCTCAACAATTAAGTCTTCACTATCAACAGCAACATCACGCAGAATTTCTAAAGAACGATCAACCATCCATAAGCATAGCTTTTCGATTTCTTCATCTTGCCATTCAACATGAGATATACAGTTAACTGCATCAAGTTCAGGATCGAACAAAGAGATAATTGAGTCTTCATAAGTGGGATTTCCCCGCTTAATTGCCTGCAATATATCTAAATCCAACGGGTGTTGAATTACATTTTCTTTATTCCAACTTGGTGACCACTGAGCATGTTGCTTAATAAGTTCACCTTTTTCGTGCATCGAAAGCCAACTAATTACTTTTTTATCAGTAACACCAAAACGTTTAGCACAAGCTTTAATAGTAGAGCCGTGGTTTTGTATACGATAAACGCATTCAATTTTGTCTAGGTGGTTAACTTTATTTTTCTTTGCATGGGTTTGCATGGTTACTCTCCGGGATATAAAAAACGGGAGTACATGCACCCCAAAGGAGTGAATAAATACTCCCGTAGGGTTTAGGCTGATGCCTTGGGTTAAATTTAGTTACGATTTAAGTGGTTGGACTTAAAAAGAAAACTTTCAAAATACAAATAAACAAAACCAAACTTAAAGGACTAAACAAAACAAAAGAATAAATATTGTTAGGGTTAGTTAATAAGTGCGTAGCGATAGTGATAGTAATGAAGGGAATAAATAAATATTACAGTCAAAATTAAGATAATCAGTACAGCGAGTGATTTAATAAATATTTGCTATGAAAGTGAGTTAACTAAAATGTGTGGAAAATAAAAGTATTAGCGAAAAAATCCAACGAGGTTGAATCGGTTACTAATCGTGTTTTATTTGCCTTGGGTTTATCTAGTTACGATTTAAGGGATTAAACTTAAAAAGTGACTTTGAAATTGCAGAAATAAATTAAAACCAGAATTAAAAACTAAGCAAAACAAGGGAATTGTTAAGGATAGTTAGTAAGCATGTAGTGTTAATTGAAAAGTATGAAAGGAATAAAAAATTATTACAGTCAAAATCAATATAAGCAATACAACGAGTGGTTCAAATAAATAATTACGGTTTAAAGTACGGTTACTAGGTAGGCATTACGAACAAAAATTTGCAAATTCAACGTGGTTGAATGGGTTGCTAATGGTGTTTTATTTGCCTTGGGTTTATTTAGTTACGATTTAAGGGATTAAACTTAAAAAGAGTCTTTTCTAAATTGAATAATTAAAACGGGAACTGCACTTAAAAGACCAAACGAAACAATAAAGTTACTAAGATTGGTTAATAAGCCTGTTGTGCTTGTCATGGTAGATGAAATAAACATTAAAAATATTACATTCAAAAGCCAGATAAACAAAACTACGAGTCGCCCAAAGAAATTTTCGCTATGAAAAAGTTTTGAAACTAAATAGGTCGGCAGATAAATACATTTATTAACTAATCCAACGAGGTTGAAAAAATTACTAAAGATGTTTTTATTTGCCTTAGGGGTTAGTGCGCTTTTTTTAAGTTTTCGCATGAGTGGTTACTCTCCGTTTTTTTAATTTACAAATAGCAGGACTATTTGGTTGGGTTTGGGGTTGATGCCGTAGCATATGATTCATTGACCTAAAAAGGTTGAACCGTCGCGATACAGGGATGTAAAGCCGCTAAGGGTTATACTCCATGCAAGGAGTCGAAGTTAAAAACTTCAGTTAAAAAAACGGTAAAAATTATTAAGGACATAACTAGGCAGTTATGTTTTCAATAAATTTTAAGCATGAAAAATACCAGATAAGCTAATGCTCACTGGGGGAGGGGGATTGGTATTCTTATTTAAATTCATTTTGTTGGCTTAGCCAAACCGTTCGCAGGTGCGAAAAGAGTTATCGCCTTAGCGAAAGAGGTTTATCGCCGTAGCGATTTATTTTCGCCGTAGCGAAAGGGGGTTTATCGCCGTAGCGATTTATTTTCACCGTAGCGAAAAAGGGTTTGTCGCCGTAGCGAATTTCGAATATATAACGCATTTACTTTTTTTACAATGCTTGTACTGTTTTTTATTTAAAAAATTGAAGCAAGGCCAAATGGTTTTCTGACCTCGCTGAAAAAAGACTACTTCCGTTAAAGAAACGCCTAAGCTGGCTGCATTTCTTCAATAAATTGCGAGTGCTTACCCTGGCGATAGCTTATATGTAATAGTGACTCAGCCCTAGTGATCGCCACGTATAACAAACGCCTTTCTTCCTCTAAAAATGCTAACTTACTGTCCTCATTGTCGCTATCGCCTCTAAATTTTGTTGGCACTCTATTCTTTTCAACATCTATTACCCATACTTTTTCCCACTGGAGTCCTTTAGAGCCATTCATGGTGGCCAGTATCACCTTATCTTTATCACTATGGTCTATTTCGTCTTTCATCTGCATGAGTCGAATCAAGGCTGAAACCCTCATTCTTAGTGAACCGCTATAACCTTGTAGTCGGTCTGAAACTAACCGTAGCTTATTAACCGCGCGTTCGTGATCCTTTGATATTACTGACGCAATATTAAAAACTTTACTGATAAACTCATCTATTCCTTCTTCATCGTCATTACTGGGTATGTTTTTGGCCAAGTCCAAATAAATACTTAGGTTTTTGTTTTCTGGCAATGATAGTGAGCTAACCTTATTTATATCGCCAACTTCTACAACATGCTTATGGGTTTCACTAATAACATTATTCGGTACACCTATAAAGCTAAGTGCATCATCAATAAACACCATGCTTTTCGGGTTCGATAAGCTTCTGTATAAACTAACTAAACCAACAATCAATGGTGACTCCCATATAGATTTACCACCAATCCTCTCAACAGGAATATCTAAGTAAACTAATTCTTCCTGCATCAAATCCAATAACTTATTAGTTCGAGCTAGCACAGCCCAGCCTTTTGGGTTTTGAGCTATTTCTAGTGCTACTACGCCTTGGCATTCAAACGGTACCGAAGTTTTACTCATAATTACTTTATCAGGTTTATTGGCGTACACTTTTTGATTAATGAGGTTAAGATAATTTTCAATTGCTCTGCGGTAATGCCAAGATAATCCACTTGGTACGATTCTATTTGTAACAGTTTCCTTTTTGTATTGGTGGATACGTTCTGGATCAATTTTAAGCGCTTTTTCAATATCTAAACGTGCATAATCTTTGAAAACGACTCTGCCACCCGGATCTTTTGCAGAGTTCATGCTTTTTGGCATTCGCTCTACATTATAGTCAATAAGCTCTGCTGCATACGCCAATATCTCTGGTGCACATCTAAAGCAAATACTTAAAAGAAAAGCTTTGGCTTTAAATTCTTCTTGGAATTTAACCATGTTTTTGTAACCGAAACCGCCACGCCAAGAATAGATGGCTTGGTCATCATCTCCCACGACCGTAAAGGATCTATTCTCTTTTTTGTTCTCTTTTATCCAAGCATATTCTATTGCTGACGTATCTTGAAATTCATCCACCAGCATGTGAGTAAAGTCTAAAGGCTCAATTTTCTTAGCTCTTAGTGCAAAAATAAGCTCTATACTTAATGTTGTTAAATCTACTTTTTTGTACTGCCAAAGTGCTTGAAGATATTTTACTGAAATTTCAGAAAGCTCGCCAATATCCCCATTCGATTCTAAATATTCTACAGGGTATTGAGTATCTATAAATTGTAGATTTTTTTCATCCGTACCTACTGCACGGCGTTTAAATGAATCGTGTGTTGGTCCCATTATTAAACTACGCCCATCTAATAACGGCCGAGCATGGTCAAGTATTAATTTGGCAAACGTTCTTATATCTATTCGCATTAAGTCATTTTCACTGATCAATTTTGAAATACGATGCTCTGTTTCCTTTGTTGATGAACGAGTAAAAGTAACCATTATTAGTTTATTAATTTCATTAGCCTTTATAATCTCACTGGCCAGTTCTATTGATAAATGGGTTTTCCCACTTCCGGGTAAAGCGAGTACAAGTTTGTTTTCGTCTCTGTGTTCAACTACCGCGTTTTGATCGTTTGTTAATGCCATATGTAATCTTACAAGTGCCTAAAACATGCATTCTAATATTTCCTGTTCAGTAGCCTAAATTTTACAATAGGTAAAAATGACCTCTGTAAATTCGAAGTAGGGTAAATGTATATATGAACAAATACAGTCGCATTCTTGGTAGACGTATCAAATCACAAAGAGAGAAGCAGTTACTTTCGCCAGAAACTGTTGCCATAAAATTAGATGTACAAGTAAGCGATTACCTTAATTGGGAAAGTGGCAAGGCAAAACCGCAAGAGCGTCAACTTATTAAATTGTCTTATATATTGCGTAGTCATGTTTCTCGATTTAAGGCAGGTCTTGTATTGGATGGATTACAATCATGATACAAATTCAAACAATCGGCAAAGAGGATTTTCTTTGTTATAGCCGTGACCAGCTTTCACTAGCAATTAACAAAGTAGCTGGTTGCCATGCTTCAGTTAAGTATCGCCAGAGAAGTGGGCTTAGTAGAGTTCTGTATATAACAGTAACCGCTGGTGGCGTAATTAAAGATACCTATACTGAAAAAGTATTTGAAATAGATGAGCTATGGCGATTACATCTCATATAATCTCTAATATTGATTTCAATCGGTAGCCTATTTCTACAAATATGTTTTAATACATGCAATTAAACATTTGGATTAAAAAAATGAACTTCATAAAAAAATCAATCTTAGCACTATCAACGCTTTCACTGGCAGCTTGTATGTCTACTCAGCCACCTGTTATAACAATGGAATCAAATGAAGTTTATCAATTTGACGATGATGCTAGCTTTGCATTGAATGTGGCTAAAATGACACGTAAAACCGCAGGTTTGTCTGATGTAGCGTTACCAGAAGAAGCGCAATTCAAAGCTAATGGTGCATTAGTTGGGGCAGAGTACGCTATGTCTTTCCTAACTGGTGGCTTAATTGATTTAGCTGGGAGCATGGGTGCTCAATCAGAAGCAGACAGAGCCTTTAATTGGAAACCTATGCTTGTTTTTTTAGGTGATTTAGATAACCCTAATGTTGATGCTGATGCAGTAAAAGTTGTAGAAGCTGAATTAACAAAAACTTTTGAAAAAATCGAAAATTCTAATTACATTGGGATTATGAGGCTTAGTGCTGACGGCAGAGATAACAACTTTATGTTTATGTTTGATGGAGCGCTGTGTGATAAGACAGGGCAACCAAAATTAAAGTATGATCTTGCTAATAACTCAGGGCAATTCATTAACGTAAAACGTGAATACGAAGGCTCATGCTCTACGCCAGTAAACGTAGAAGTAACTGGAAAGGTAGACTATCAGGGTGAACAAAAAAGTGTTATTACAGTAACTTTCCATGGTGGGTATGCAGGTTTTACTGATATGGCTATTGCTACTTCAGGTTTTTCGGTAGTACCACAAACATTCGGTCGTTGGGGTAGTGGGGTTAAATACACTGTTCCAGCCCCTTACGTAATCCATAACAATACAATGCATTTATTCACTAAAGAAAATTCTTCTTTTAAATTAAACTAATATATTTCTAAATTAGTTATTCATTTTACTCTAGTTGCCAGCCTATTAAGGCTGGCATTTTTTCACCCTAACGAATATCAGCCGCCTTCCTCACTACCAAGTGTAAACCCGAACTCACAAATTTGTGGACGCGGGTACTTTGAACAATCTAATGGTTCGTTCATTTTTTCCTTAATAGCCTTTGCTCCCTCAGCTGCATTGCTTGTTCTTTGTAGAGTCCTTTCAGTGGGTGTCTCTCTGTATTCAGTGTTTTCATACCTACCACCAGCGCTTAAATCATCTTGATTCGACTCGGGTATTAAATTTGACTCAATCATTACGCCAATCCATTCACTTAGATCTATTTGATTGAAGTCTAGTGCTTGTAATTCCTCATGCGTTAACCCTGAGCACTCAGTCATATCTTTACTCAGCAATACATGAGCTTGTTCCATAACAATTCGACTTAAAATAGAGCCATAACAACAATAATCCTGCCTTTTCATATAACAAACACCCAGGCTTTTTTTAGCACAATATTTATCCTCTACAGCATAACATTGACGCATTTCAAGTTTAAGGGCTGTATCACTATCAGTTTCATCACATGCAGTTAATAGTGAACCAACGAGTTGTGCTAGTTGATACATAGAATACCAAAACATTACCGCACCTAAAAAATTAGCTGCGCTTGCCATCCCATCACTTAAACCAGTTACAACCGCGTCACTTCCCGCCTCAGTAGATGCAGCTGTTGAGAACATAAGTTTACCCAACTCTTCTGGTAAAGCATCATAAATTAGTTGGTATATATATTGTGTCATTGGACCTAAACCTGCTTCAGCTACAGTTGAAGCTGCTGCTCCTGCTGAACCGCTCGCAGCTCCCGGCACAGCCGTTGCAACATTTCCAGTAACGGTTTCAACGGCGCTGGTATAAAATGAACTTACACTTTGCCAAGCGTTTGTAGAAGTTACTGTATCCGATACAGTAGTCCATGCACCATTAATGGCCTCGGTAGCTGGTTCTGAAAATACACCACCCATTTGCTGATTTTCAAACTTCAGCATCATTTGTGTCATATTTAGGTAATCAAGAAAATCGATTCCTTCTGGCGCTTCGCAGCAATCATTACCCCAGTCTGAAGCGGTAGCCCATGAGCAATATTGCCTTTCACCTTCAAAGATTCGACATGTTGATAAATCGCCCGGTATTTCGCACGAAGCCTCACCTGGTATTTGCTCCATAACGTTTGCTATGGCCGCTGCTTTAAGGAAATTTTCATTTTCTTCTTTTTCGCCCCAGCTACATTCACCACCTGAACATGGCAACATGCCTTCACATGATGATTCAGTTGTCTCATATTCAAAGTCAACGTCATGACCGGTGTCACACTCATAGGTTACTGTTTCATTTACGCAGTAATTCCAACCGTCAATGGTAAAACCATCTGTACACTCAGTTTTGATTTCGACGCATTCATCTTTTTCTTCATAAGCTTCACACGTACCGCCTGATGATTTTATTTCATCCCATGTTCTACACTCTTTGACAACTGAACCATCTGATTGCTCTTCATTTGTGCATACCACTTCACCTTTGAATGGATCACAGTTATATCCATCCAAGTTGACTCTCCACGATATATTTTCACTATCTCCATTGTAAAATGGTCCTGCAGCATCTAAGTAATAATCATCCCACCCATCTGATCCACCTTTAATAGTCATGTATTTTTCAAACTTACAATAAGAATTGCTTGGAATTTCACTCGGATTATTGAGTATCTTATTCGGTATTCGGCCGCCAACATCTAATGGGACTTTACTCGGTAATGTTAAGCCTGTTGCGTTGTAACAGCCGCTTGGGTAATCATCAAGCAATTGCCCAAAGCCTTCGCCTGTAGTGTCTTTGAAACGTAATTTTATAGTAGCTAAATATTCACCATTGCCACCTACCAAAATGTTCCACCCTATTTTATATGTCTTCTTTACACCACTTTTAATATGCCGTTTAAATCCAAACGTTTTATCACCAGAGTAATACCACCGTCCTTTATCTATATTACGACCGGTTTCACAATTGCTATAGGTATCATCAGGCAAAGGTCGGGTGTAGGAATCAGCTCCATCAACAAAAGAGAACGCAAGTTTATTATCTACCTCAAACTCAATATGATCATCGACGTAGCCATCAACAGAAATGCTATCTAACTCTATACCATCCGTTAAGTTCATGGTTATGTTTTTAGAGAATTCAAAAACGCCACATGAACCAGGCGGATTTAGATAGTTATTTTTATGTTCACCTATTTCAAATTGAAAGCATCCAACTCCACAACTTGTTAGCTCTTGGCCTTCAACCACAACTGGAACTCTTAACTTCCTTTCAACCTCACAGTGAAATGGATTGTCTTTTTGTAATCTTTGACAAAATTTTTCTTGAATATTTGGGGCGTATAATTGTCCACTTTTAGCGACAGTAGTAGACCCGCAAGAATCAAAAAATCCTGCGCCGCCAGTTTCTAATTCATCTAAGGTTGCATAGCTTTGAGACATAATTGCATCAGGCACAGTTTGTTGTGCGCCCGATTGGGCATTACTAATTACAGTTCGATAAGCAACGGCTTCACCTGTATTATTAGCAGCTGAACTCAGTCTAGCATTAGAATCACGGCCAGCTTGATAAAAGGCATCTTCATCTTCATACGTTCCTTCACCTTCCCATTTTGTTTGTCCGTGATTTAATTCAGAAGAATATATTTCATCTGCTGATACGCTTACAGGTGAAAGTGAAGAGTCTGCCCCTGGTTTAAGCCTTACTTTGATTGCACCACTTGAATCGCGGTACGTTTCAAAAGCTCGGCTTTTGTTTAACTTAACATTTACGTCATTTGTGGTGGGGTCAACACTGGGCATTATTTGGGTAGAGCTAACGGCATTTGCATTCTTCACTGCCGTTGTCATATCCGCATTTGCGCCTGTCGTACCTTTTATATCAAGCGTGTTTGTCCTTGAGTTAGACTTGATGATCATAGTCTCAAGCTGGCTTGTCATATCCCTTGAAGCTCGCGGCGCTAAATCATAGGTTTTGCTTTCTAAATTATGGCGATACGGATTACTAATATCGTACTTATTGTCTAAGTCCTTTAGTATTTTGTCTTCATCTTGAGCGTAACTTGATGTTGAGTATGTACTTAAAAGCATACCTACCGTTAACGCACTAGAATTTACTAGCATCGTAGAAATGATAAGTGAACCATAGACTCCTATATTTTTTAACATTACTCACCACCCTCTGTGCCGCCAGAACCACCACCACCGGGTAAATCTCTTACACAACAATCACGATAGTTCCAAATTAGGTATAAAAACGTTTTATCTTTACCTGGTCGTTTCCTTCCCCCAACGGGGACACACCAACGCGCTGTAGACATTCCCATAGGATGACAACAGTTTTCATACGCCTCTATGCTTTCACCTTCACCAGCTTTTGCTTGAATAGAATCGGGACCAGTGAGTTCATCATCTACTTCAAAATTAGGTACTGGTGTAGTGCTTGACTCAGGTATTGGATACAGCATAGAGAATTTATATTGAGATCTAGGTGTCATTGGTGCCCACGTAGGCTCGCATTGAGCTTCAGGCCCCATAGTCTTTCTAGCTAAACCTTTACGATGCAGTGAAGCAATTGCTCTTTGCGATATTAATGACGTTGCTGCTACTTGGTCGGGTTGAGGATATACAAAGCCTGTTAACGGGTATAAGTTTCCATCACAACCGGCACAAGGAAATGAGGACTCAATCGGTGCATCAGCTGTTGCGCGAACACAATCTAAAGAGCAATAAGCTTGTGCAATTGGATTTGAAAATATAATTGCTTCTGGATTTAACAGAAGAGCAAGTAAATCATTGTGCCACAATGGGTCAATTTCGCTCAGGTACATTAAATCAAAGTCTACATATTCAGAGCTACATGAAGGCATAACAAACATTTGTAGCATCACCATTATTGGGTATGAATAGTAATGATATTGATAAAAGCCACTCGTAGAGCGTGTGCCATCTTTAGGCGCTTCGTTTGAATGACCAAGCCCCTCATAGCTATTTTGCAACCTAATACCTCCCAAACCACCGCTACACCAAGGGATCGTTGTAACTTCAATTACTCGTTGTGGCTGCCAAAATGCAAGCGGCCAACCAATCTGAGGAACACCGGCTCTATCTTCACACGCACAAATGGGAGAGCGGGGCGCTGCACCGTCTGGAGGATTACCAATACCAAGTAATGAAACGTTATCTAAAAAACAATCCCAGCAAATGCCTGTAAATACACTCGTAAATAAGTTTGCATCTTCACAAATCACAGATGAAGCACCTACACCGTCGGTACTTGTAGCAGTGCCACCGCCGCTAGGAATTACATCTTCAGCCTTTGCCGTACAAGCTATAAGTGCTAAAAAGAATAATGCTGTATACATTATTTTTTTGGTCATTCCACTTTTGTAACGGTTTTTAATATTAAAGAATGACATTAAGCCCCCCTTAAATCATTGAGCATTGCGAGCGCCCAGTTAACACCTACAACGATGTAAGAGTATGCTTGCTTGGCAACATCAGGGTATGTGTAAGTTATCCAAATACCGACGGCCACGAAAAATAAAGCGGGTATAATTTTCATTTTTCTTCCTCATTAATATCGAATTGTGTAACGTGTAGCATTGATTTTTGTAAATCAGTTTTAACGACTGCTGGTAAGGCGGATAGTTGGAATCGAGATGCCAGTTCTTTTGGCATTAAAAATATTTTTTGTTTAAACTGATTTTGTAGTGCTTCAATATGTGCCCAACCTTTTTGCTTACTCACTTGTGAGGTGATTAACATCAGTTGGCCAACCGTATTCATTTCATTTAACTTTTTCGACACCCATTCAACTTGCTTAATATCAGTCGCATTAAATATAACTGTCGTAAAGCCAACACCATGGCCTTTAAGTGGGTTCATTACTGAGCCTTGCTTAGCAATCAGTTCGCCACGCGGTGTGCTTATATCTTTTGATGCCGATATTGTTGGATCAATTAACCATTCTTCGGTGCTGGTGGCTCTAGGGAGTGGGGTATAATCTTGTCGTGACCAAAAACTATCTATTGTGCGCTTACGCTGAGCTTTCCAATCATAATTAGCCATGCGCTCTTTCATTTCATCAATAATGCTTTTTTCAATAACTTGGCTAACAGGGCCTGTTACACCGTAATTTACGCTTTCATTTTGATTTTTATATTCCATTTCTAACCAATCAAAGCTAGTCACACCCGAGGCAATGATATATCTATCAAGTTCACGATAAAGAATCGTAGGTACTGAATTTACATCATACTTTTTAAAGGCAGTTGGGTTAAAGCGAACAATAGGGGGCTCTTCGATGCCTTGCACAATTTCGCGCAGTAACATCATCGTTTCATTAACCATTTTATGTTGTGGGTGTAGCCCATTTACATAGACCTCAGCTCCTTCCTTTTTGGCTAAATAGATAATATTTTTTATTGTTTCTCTGTCCATTGAAAAACTAATAAATATAGCTTTTTCATTGGCTTCATTTTGGCGTGATTTTGGTGTGTCAGCACTTGCATTAAAGTGGCTAGCTTGTTCCTTTGTTAGTCCAGCATGCTCATGTAACGCACGCTCAAGAGAGCTGGTGGATTGCTCACTAAGCATATGCGCAGACGCTCGGTATTGTTCAACTTGCTTGTTCACCGTTTCTTTATCAAATGCGTCTAACCAACCCTTTGCCTTCATTTCTTCTGTTCTAGCTTTAACATTATCAACCGCTACTTTCATTTGTTCACGTTGCGCAGGTGTCATCTCTTGCATAGCACTATTACTGCTATCTGGCAGAGCAAAATCACCTTTATTCTGAGCAGCTTGTCTAAATTTTTCCTTCATACTTTCAGGAATTTCAAACGGGGAATTGTTAAGATCAATTGATTTGACTGCATTGGCTGCATCTTGTTTTACCTTTGCTGCATGTTCTTCTGCAGTTTGTGCGTGAGCGCCACATGATAAAACAACGATTAAAGTCATCAATTTAGAAAATCGCATAAGCTGTTCCTTTTATTTGTTCTTTCTTTAGAGGCCCCCAAAAGCGCCCGTCAAAACTGTTAATAGTCTCTCCAATCATGAATACTTCATCATTTTCAAGTTGAATTACTTTTGTATAATCTTCAATTTCGCCAATACTGTTATCAGCTAAATTTAATGCGGTTATGATGTGGCTTAGTGACAAAGGAAACTCTGTTAAATTGTCTACCACAACTTTATTTTCCTCGACTGATACGACGCTGTTAGGCAGTGCAGCAACTTTTTTGATCCAACGTAAACCCGTTGGGTAGAATTGATTTTCAACATTCATTTCAAAATAAGCTAAATCGCCTTGTTCAATGTCTGTATCCCACTTATCTATCAGAAAAAAAGACGCATTAAGGCACGCACTGTGCCCCGGTGGGTAAGCCAGCGTGTACCGAGAAGAAAAATATAAAAAATAAAATATGAATGAAACTGCAACAAGAATTGCTGGAACATGCTTTTTCATTTAGTTCGCCCTTGATATTTTTCACTATTATCAAGCATGAAAATTGAAAGGTTAAAAAATAGAGAGTACAAATATAGGTGCTGTAAATTTACTAAATGAAATTAAGAGGGCTTGAAATGAAAAAACCCCACCTAATATTGCATTAGATGGGGCTATTATTTTTGGCTTAACTACCAGCTAAATGAACCTTTTGTACGTCCACCAGCATCATCAATTGCTTCATAGTTTACTGTCATGCTTGGGTATTCACTCAATCGTAATTGAGTAGATGCAGCACCACGGCCTACGTATTCGCCATTAAACCACCAGTCGTAACCTATTACATAACCATCACTGTCTTTACAGTTAGCAGTAATTCGGATTGTTCCAGAACGAACAAGTTGATCACTGACACACTCAGGTAATGAATTGGCATTAACTGTATAATTTTCGATAACCTCAGTTACTTGGCCGTATTGACTCGTTGTAACTGCTTTTATCTCATAATTGCCCGGATTTTCAATTTCAAAGCGGAACATTGGACTGCGTGATTGTAGTGTTTCTTGTTCAACCCCATTAACAAACCATTTGTAATCTATTATATAGTCCTTTGGATGGCCTCCTGTCATTTGGGCTCTTGTTACAAGGCCTAATGGAGCGCGACTATATCGGTTCGACGGAAAATAGATAAAAGTCCCTTTCGTTTCATCTGGCTCAATTACATCAACAAATTTGCTTAGTATCCGACTCATACCACGGCTGTCAGTCACTTTTGCTTTAAGCTCATGCACACCTGCATCTTTAAGGGTTATCTCACTGTAAATTCTAGTTGGTGTTCTTGCTTCAATGCCATTTCCTTGTATCCATTCATAATCATATGTAATGCCAGGCATAAATTTACGCTGAACCTCGATCATACCCGTGATGGTAGCGGGTGCGACCAAAATATTACTTCTCACAGCTATATTCATTTCAGGAAAAACATATTTCCACGTTTCTAAATTACGCTGTGTTTCTCTAAATGTTTCAGACTTATATCCTTTTATCCATGCCCTTAATTTGAAGTTTAACCGGCCTTGAGCATCTAAGTCGCTCTCTACAGGTGTGTAATCAAATATGACTTCATCACTCGTTTCGCCATTTGGTTTAGTCCATTGATAAACAATTGGTAAATCAACACCCCCATTTAAATTTAAAACTTGCGCTTCTACTTTAATGGGAACGCCCAGCTCAACTAGATGTGTTGCTTTAATTTGAGCCATAACGGTTCTTGGCCCGACAGGCCTCACATAAAAACGAGAAAGCGCCCATGCTTCATCACCCGCGCCAGCTGTAGAAGAATGATATTTAAACCGTCCTAAAATTACTTCTTGCTCGCCGGTTGCTACTAATATTTGTTGTGGTGAGCCATCAACCCACGAAGCACCATTATCACGCGACCATTGAGCTATGCCGTCGTAATCGGTTAACTCTTTTACATAATCAAGCATATTTAATTTCATATCTTGTCCATCATAAACCTGCGTAGGTCCACTGATTACAAGGCTTGCTTTTTCATATCCGCTTATTTTGAGTGATTGCGTTGTCGTAGACTCATTTGTGTTTTTGTTCGTAATTTTTGCTTTAATATAGTAATCACCTGCTTCGGCCATAAAAAACGGTATTGCACTTCTGCCACTATATTCATCCATCGTCTCCCAGTTTTTATTGTCTTTGGATTTAAGCCACACTGCATCATTACCGGCAACCATATCTTCAATTGAATCATAGTCATAGCGAACTAATGTTATAAACGGCACTTTACCACGTACTTGATTACTCGCCAGCTCACCACTTACACCGGTGCCTAGCACAATACGCATAAATATCGGTGTAGACGTTAATTTTTTTGTGTATTCAGGGTGAGGCGACTTAACTTCCGCTACCGCATAAAAACCGCTACTTTTTCTAAATATATCCTCAATACTTAAATTGAAAATAACCTGTCCATTTGCTGCATTGGTTTTTATATCTGAAATACGTTGTTCTTTACCTTTATTGTCTTTGTATGCAAGGTAAACATCCCACTCACCCATCGATGACACATCATAGTCACTTTGCTTTTCTTCCCAGTTCCATGCACCTATATGAGCCGTTACTTTTACATCATCGGTACTTAAAATAACGTCGTTACTTTCCATCGTTAAATTTAAAGCCACTCTGCGTGAAGGTAAAACAATCACTTCACCGTATGTTCCCGCGTTGTGTTGAGGGGATAAGTTGTATGCAGCCTCAACTTTAAATGGGTATCTATCAAATACGTTACGCTTGTTAGCATCATCATCACGTATCACACCTAATAACTCGTATATGGTCTTATGACTACGTTGAGCCATAAATTCACTATTAGAATATTCCCCTCGCGTAACATTTATATTTACTTCACCGGATACATTTTCCAACGTATATCTAGCTAGCACTGGATTTTCAGGAATGATCCCGTAAACGCTATCGTCTAGCTTTATTATTGGTGACATTTCAAACGTCATTGTCTCTGCAGGTTTCATATCGTAAGAAAAGGTTTCATTACTTACTCTAACTTCTTGCCCATCTGGATTAACGACATAGGCGCTGTATTCTATTTCGTTATCAGTTATTTTATTGATAGAGCCAGTTACTTTAAGAGCCCAACCTTGCCAAACTGTACTCATACCATCAGGAAGTGAATCAATTTTAACGTAGCAGCCTTTACGTGCTTCTCGTGAGATCTCTCTTGCCAGCTCCTGTGAAGCGACATAGTTACAAAGGTATCTGCTTTGAGATACATACGCAGTAGCACGCTGAACATATTGGTATAACTCTGCTGTACCTGTACTAGATTTGATATTGAAAAAAGATGGTGCATAGGTCAACTCTTGGTTAAATACCCCTATATTGCCTGCTGTATCCTTAGCTTTAATGATAAGGGGATATAATTCACCGGGAGTTAAAGTGGCTAAGTCTCCAGCAAAAAATTTAACATTAGTTCGTGGATCAGCGGGGTCATCGACTAAGGTTAAGCTTTCGCCGCCAAATGTTGCTTTAATTATCGTATTTTTACTATCCCAGCCCGGATTTGTAACAGCCCCAAAATCTGTAGCAAAGTAAACGCCGTCTACCATTCTCGCCTTATCACGTAAGTAACTTAGCTGAATTTCTGGAGCGGTTCTCTGTAAAATAAAAGTATCATGAGTGTAGTCTTGTCCATTTTGATATTGATCACGTAAATCAATATCAAACGTAAACGCGCCATCTGGTAACGATTTGAAGTTATAGCGATAAACAATGTAATTACCGTAGACATTAATATCATCTGCCAAAATACTATTATCTTCATCTATATTTTTTTTGTCGTGTACAAAGAAGAAATGATTTTGATCTATGAGTACAGATTGTTCAAACGTTATATTTTCGTCAGAATGAACGAGTAAATTTGAATTATTTAGCTTCCACGTTCCATCATCTTTTATCTCTGTGAATGGGCTATACAATATTACTGCAACTTCATCTTCATTTAGTTTTATTTCGGTACCATCAACATCTTCCACTAGCACTGTGCCGTCTCTTTTGTTGTTTATCGCCACCTTAACTAGTTTAGGTGGCGTGTAATCCCAATCTAGCTTATGGTTAAATCTACCTTCATTTCTTGATAAAAAATAAGGGATGTTGGAATCAATAAGCGTATCTATAGAGATCATTCCGAAAATATTGCTTTCTTGATCCCCTAACGGCCCAATATCTATCGCTATTCGGCACTCATTAATTCCAACGGCCACAGAACATGTGAGTCCATTAAGAGTTATTACTTGTACATAGTCTCTTGGCTCTACATCAAATTGAACGCTTTTTACTTTAGCATTGCTATCTCTAAGTAAGTGTTCAACACCTTTGCTTTTTCTGCCATTACTGTAGCTTAGAGTGGTTGCCAACAAAGATGGGCTTTTTGGTATAACAACTTCGCTAACTGCCGTACCTGATGAAATCAAAAAGCTCTGATCACCGTCATGGAATATTGATAATTTCCAAGAGAATTGTTGAATGCCGATTTCTTCAGCATAGCCTTTTGCTGTAACGCTACTACCTACTTTGCTTATCCCTTGTGGTAACTGGGTCCACTCAAGATAACATTTTGTTTCGCCATTATTATCCGTTTTATCAAACGCATAATCCATGGCAATACCTTTATCGCCTGTGATACTACAGCCTTCAAATGTATCAAATTCAGCTGTAACGTCTGCTAATTCAATTTCATGCAATATAGTTGAAACATCTGTATTGAGTGTAGATACTACTAGCTCATCTGGGCTTTTAGGCTTTATTTCATAAGTGTACTCACCTAAAGTGTATTTATAGGGGCCTGAATAAGTTGTGACCCTGACAGTCATCGTTTGATAAGAAAGCGAGGCCATATAAGCACTAAAAGAAACTTTGTTATTTTTCGTGGTTTCAGTTTTGTTCACTGCTTTTATAGCATGTGTCACAAGGCATATCGGTTTTCCGTAAGCGTTACTTTTCTTCGCTGTATTTAAATCATGAGTTAAGGATTTACAAAACTGATCAGTCGAGGGCAAGCTAATATCAGAAGTCATAGACTCAATCACAGCATAAGGCTCAGTTGTCACCGCGCTTTCTATATTGAGATCTTTGAATTCATAACTAAAAACTAGAACAGGCGTATTTGGTGCCGTAGAACCTATCAGCAAACTTCCTGCAGTTTCAACTGAAGAGTCACTTGGGGAAAACCCAAAGTTATATTTACTATCATTTAACGAGAAATCATAACTTTCAGTAATTGTTTTTGTTTCGCCCGGGCTTAACGTTATACCTTGTACTTCTAAACTACCTACTGCATCGCTTCTTAGCGATGCAAATATTGGGTATGTACCAGTAACATTCTTGCCTTTAACTATTAAAGCCTCTGATTGAATTGGGCCGGCCCCGTTATTCCGTAAAATACTTTGTCTAATATTCGGCAATACAATTGAGTCACTACCATCAGTCAATGTGACTCGAGGCGGATCATAAATAAAACTCTTCGTAACAGTGGTTGAGTTACCTTGTAAATCTGTAGCAGTAACTTTTAGTGTATAGCTTCCGCTTTGATTTTCTGATGGGAAAAGAACAGGATATAATAAGCTATATTTATTTGAACCAAGTGAATTGCTAGTTAGATACACGTTTTCATCAGCGGGACCATCTACTAACTGTATGCCTGTTAGTGTTATATCTGATTCATTATCAAAAGCAGTAATCACAACATCATCAAGGCTAAGTATTGTGTTGCTGTCGCCATTAAAGTCAATTTTAACGATCGGCCGAGATTTATCCGATGTAAATTTCAACGCATATTCTTTGGTAACAGGTCCATGATTTTCACTTGCTAGTACATTTATGTCATGAGAACCCTCATTAAGCACTCTTAAATCCCATTCATAAATATAGTTACCTTTATTTTGGCTTACTTTTCTCGCTTCAGCTTGAAGAACTTTGCCATCATTGTCTTCAAGCCAGACTTTACTGAGATATAACCTATTAAAATATGAACCAAATCCCTTTTGAAATATATCTGCGCGCAGAGTTGATGTACTTTCATCGAATGTGGTCGTAATTTCGGGATAATATTCATCGTTCCAGTTTACTTCGCCCCAACTATTTGTGCCATACAATGACTTATCACTCTTATAAATACTCAGTACATCATGTAAATAACCTGTAGTACCGCGTTCAAGTTTCATTAAATTTTCTGGAAATTCCATGATACATGAGCCTGAACCCGCTGGAATAGTACATGTGTAACCAAGATGGTATGCAACCTGTTCATATTTCCTCGGAATTAAGTTCACACGCATTTTAGTGATTGTTAAAGGTAATCGTGAGTTTGGTATTGTATGCGGCTTCCAGGTTGACCAACCTATGTCAGAGTAATAGAATTCACTTACTGACGATCTTCCAGGAGTAGGTGGTGCGTCTGGATGTAACACTAAGTTGTATGCGACTGGTCCCCCGGCCCAGGTACCGAAGTTGACCCAACGAACATCGTTTTGATTAAAATTACCTATTGGTGATTTAAATGAGACATAAGCATAATGTTGATCAGAATGAACTAGTTTGCTGACTGCGTACCTACTGGATAAATTTAGGCCCGCTTCATTAAATTCATGCCAATTGTTTCGATCTAAGCGATAAATGAGTTGGATAGGGTTAGTCTTTACAGCCATGCCAGCAGTGTATGGTACATACCCAGTAGTATTAGGAACTATGCTAGTTGATACATCGGGGTCAAATACTGCATAAGGTTCAGTTGGAGCATTAACATAGTTATCGTAATATAACTGTTGTTCTAAGGTTTTAACATTACCTGCTAAATCATAGATCTTTACTTTGAGTTTTAATAATTCATCTAAATTTGAGCTTGGTAAAATTTGTTCATATTTAAAGTCCACAACTTTGGTGGTGCTGTTATAACCATACGTTTTAGAGTTATGCAAGCGCCCATCTTCCCGATATACTTCAACAACTATATTCTGAACATCAACCTCATCATTTATATTTCTCAAAAACATGTCATCAATGCCCATAGAAGAACGGCCAAGTTTCCAGATTGATGACTGCGTATCATTAGAATAACGACCGTGAGCATTTGATGTTAACTTCTCATCGCTAGTAGGTGGTTTTGTGTCGATTAAAATTTGTTTGTTGAAAGTTTCGACAACATCATCATTCGAAGAAAGTATCTCTTGTATAACGGTATAGCTTCCGTCAGAGGGAATAGTTAAATTTAATGACTTTCCATAGTAATTTTTATTACCAGCACTAAACCTATCTGATGCGGTAATTATTCCAGTCTCTGCGGTTGATATTGAAATTCCGGAATCATTAGTAACCCTTACTCTAATTTTTCTATCTAAACCAGCAGAAGAATATACGGCTAATGTACTCTTAACGCTAAGATACTCAGTAGAACTAGGTGACCCCAAAATGATGTCTGATCTACTCTGCGAATGCTTAAATGAATATTGAACAATATCGGCATTAACTGATGTTGCAGATATTAATGCACATATACCAAATAGAAACCTACATATAAACTTATTTTCTGATTTCATTATATTTCCTAAAATCCCCAAATTTACATCATGATATTTATATTTAACCAACTACAGAAATATTAGAGCACCCCAAAAGGGCATCTCTAAGTTTTGAGTTTTATTCAGTAACAGAGTAAAAAGTACATATTGATGGGTTTAGTCAGTAGCGCGATTTTTCGAATTTGATATAAATACTTACAAGATAACTAATGTATTTAGGAGTAACCAATGCAAGCAGACCCTTTTGAAAATTCACCAAGGCAGAACTCATTTAAAAATAATTATGGTAGACAGCCAAATATTAATAATAACGAACAAGCGCCTGCCGCTGGTTATACTTCTGAGCAACCTAATAACCCCCGACTAAGAACAAGGCCGCATTCGCAAGTGCAAACTCATTTGCATCCTCACAACAATACACAAGGTCAACAAAGTGCAAATATGGAGCAGACGAATAATCAACATTATCAAGAGCAAAATCAAGAAAATGACAGTGGAAACGAAAGAGATTACACAATGTTCCCCGTGTACTCTAAACGTGCGGCATTGCAATTTAAGTTAAGTGAAACTAGAAAAAGCCAAGGTAGAAATTTTAGCTTTGACACAATTATGATTGAAGGGGCTGTTCGTATTAACCCAAATGACCATAATGACAAGCGTTACGACTGGAGTAGAAAGCTTAGTGTTCAGATTATGCTTACAGAATTACCTGTTGTTATAGCTGTTTTCCTAGGTATAACGACTAGTTGCCAGTTTATGAACCACGGTCAAAATAAAGACAAAGGGTTTAATTTCGAGCGTCAAGAAGATGGTTTATTTGCTAGCGTATTCCATAAAGGAGGCTCAATGGCTGTCAAAATGGATTGGCCTACAACCTTAAATATTGGGCATTTTATGCTGGCTCAATATACTTCAAATTTCGCTGGCTTGGGATCGGATATAATTTTGAGAAATATAAATCGTATGTGTCAGGATATGACTGCTTGTAATAAACTCCCTGTTAAAACCCAGCAAAGAAAACAATAATTTCAGTGCCGCAAAAGGAATGACTATTGCGGCTTAATTTTTCTGTAAAAGGCAGATTTCAGTTTGATTCAATTCAATCATGTGTGTTCTCCACAATCACTTATATCAATTTTAAAAAACGGACAGTTCAATATTCATCAAGATTCTATATACGGTGGGATTGGCATTTATGGGTTCATTGAGGGGTATCCTGTATGCCCTAACCAAAGGATTGTAGGGCGAGGGGCGGAGTTAGTAATAGAATGGGAAGGTGATTTTATAGACCTAGGAACAAAGCCACTACCGATAAGTTTAAATCCTAATTCAATTTACAGGCAGGGCGCTTCTCGTTCAATTATCCCTGCTCTACCAAGCTTAACCAGTATTAAAGTAATTGATTTTACCATACATGATTTCGCTCTACGTAAAATTGGTATACGCGACCGAGTAAGATTGCATCGCTTAAGATCAAGATTATCTAAACATCCTATTCTTGTTAACGTTGCTGCATAAACGCTATTTCATATTCCTCTAACGATCTCTCAACCATTGGCATTAACTTTACTATTAATGCCAACTCAGGCTTTCAAGCTAATTCTTGAATTTTAACAGGGCTGGTGGATTGAAGTGTTTTTTCACCCTTAGTGTCGCCCAGCAATAAAAGCAGCTTATTTTCGTGCTCAAATCAAATAATAAAGGGGTGAAACGATCACCCCAAGGTTAGATTCTTTATTGTTCGCACACACTTAGCTTCAAAATATTCAATTGCAGAAGCTAATCTTCCTAAGTCTATACTTATATTTTTAATTAATGAGTCTGTAGAGCCATGTTGTTTTTTACCGCCACTCAATAACTCTCCAGCACCACGTATTTCGAGATCTTTTTCAGAGATATAAAAACCATCACAGCTCTGCGTTAATACATTCAATCTAAATTCAGTGGATTCAGAGGGCTTATTCGGTAAAAATAAGTCAAACTTACCCCAATTACTGCCGCTTTGCGGTTTTGTGCGCGCTAATCGGCCTCGTATTTGGTGTAGAGTAGTAAGGCCAAAGCGTTCTGCACCATAAACTATACAGTGTCGCAAATTAGGAATGGTTAACCCTACTTGTACTTTAGACGTTGAAACCATTATTGGTATATATGTCTTAAACTCATTAAGTACAATTTCGCATTCCTCATCATCAAGCGCTGAGTGATATACACGCACCAAGCCGGGAAAGTGTGAATTGAGACTGCTCGCTAACGACTCAGCATCAATCATTTTATTGCTATTTCCAGCGCTATCGCGCTTTGAGCAAACGATTAAGACTTTACTCCCATAAGATAAAGTTTCATGAATTGAGCGCATAAGGTCAGAGCCTTGCTCTTTATGTACTATTCGAGTGTAAATTTCTTTAGGTAAATGCTGCCGCTTGAGATAAAAAACATTGTCACTGCTGTATTTTGTAAGCGCCAGTGTTCTTGGTATCGGTGTAGCTGACGCTTCAAGATAGTGTGTGGACTTTATTTGGCGTCGCTGCTCTACTGATAATTGCTGTTGCTCATCTATTATGAGGAGTTCAATATCATTAAATTCTTTGAAGAGTAGGGCTGTTGTACCAAATATCAAACGCGCTTGATTAGTGTATGAGTTATTACCAGCGCATATTAATGCACTTTGAACTTCAGGTATCATCACGCAAACTTCTTTTCTTAGTTGTTCACATAATGAAACATTAGGGGCGAGGAATATCACTTTGCTGTTAGTCTGTGAAAGTAAAACCTGTCGCGCCGCCATTGCCAGTATTACAGTCTTTCCAGTACCAACATCACCTATGAGTAGTCCATCGAGCGAAGTAGGACCATTACACAGGCGCTCTATGATTTGACTTGCAACATAGAACTGTTCACCGGTTAGTGTGAACGGTATATATTTAGTAAGTAATTTATCATCAATTTTGGGGGTAACCTGAAATGGGTTAGTCGGCACACATTTGCGTTCTTTTAATATTGCCCCGGCCATTAATGCGGTACTTAGTCGCTTTAACATCTCAATCGATTTATAAAATTCATATACTACTTTTGGATTGTGAACATTATTTAATAGGTTTTCGACTGACATTGTACCTGCAAACCCTAATTCAACTAATACGCTTTCAATAGATTCGCCAAACAAACGCTCTAACTCTAAGTATATTTGGTCTTTGCCTTTTTTTATTTGGCTTTCGCCTATATTGCACAGTAGTGATTTATTTGCGACTGCCTTTATTAGCTTGCCTTTAATTCCATCGTATACAGGCACAATTCTACCAGCCTTTTCATCATCAATAATTGAGGCATTATTGATTTGGTATTTACCTTTTACAAGCTCGATTACTCCCTTGATATGCATTGGTTGATTTTCTTCTTTAACACGGGAGTTTTCATCACCAAACAATACAAAGGAGGCAGAATCATCCGAATCTGTTAAATGGTAACTAGTGTATGGCACACCTCTTTGTGATGTATGCTCGCCTTTCTTACTAGCTAAGCCAAAAACTATTATTTCATGGCCAATGCAGGCTTTTAGATTAGAAAAATTATCAATTACATAGGTGTAATCTTCTACCTTTGATGGCAAATACAAAGCAGGGCACTTGGAATAAATTTCAAACTTAGTCATGTAAATTCTCCTTCCCATTATTAAACCAAAACCCAATAATCTAGCTACCGTTCTGCAAAGCTAACTCGGCTTTACTGAGCCAGTATTTACAAAGCGGGTTACTGTAAAAGCACGAAATATTCACACTCGCACTCTGTTTTCTATTTGCAGCCTTTATTGCTTGATATAAGTTCATGCATAAAATAGACAGTGGTGTATCTTCGTGAAGAACAGGTTTTGAGTAACTACTTTTTTGCATTAATTCAGCAAGCTCACTCTCCAAGTTAAGAAAATCTTGAAATTGGATATTCCCTACAACTAATTGGTTGAGTAAATCTTTTGTCTTTTCCATTCGTTTTTTTGTTGATTGTTAATTAGGTTATTTTACCCTGCATATTTATAGCTTCAAAAATTTAGAGGACACCTATTTGCACTCTCTAACTTTTGCGGGCTTCATAAAGTATGGATAACATAGTGTTTTTAATGAAGAGGTCTCAATATGAATAAACGAATCTTCCTCGCATCCGTGTTATCGATATGTATAGCTGGCTGCGACTCCCCATTTTCTGATGAGAAAGAAGCACCTGGTCTAAGCTTTGTAAATGTTCACGATAACGACTTTGAAAAACTCAGTGGCCACTGGGTATATAACCCGGCTAAATGTGAGGGAAAAATTAAAATTCATGGATTATTAGAATATAAATTTTCTGAAAGCGGGCTGTCTGTAGGTGGTGCTCAAATGCCGCTCACAGGTACTTTAATCTCGAAACAAATAAGCGCTGAAGTTGAAGACTTATTTTCAAATATGAAAACGTGTTCCGGTAACCCAGTAACCTTGGCAAGTGAAACAAGGCATCTGCAATTTGAAAGCAAAAGCTATAAGCTTGCTTTTGTTGTAAGTGGGGAAGATGTTTGGGCTATTGAGGGCAATGGTAAGCCATACTTACTTGAACGATTTAGCGACGTAGATTTTAAAAGCTCAGAGATTATTGAGCCAACACAAAAAGAGTTGAGCAACATATGAAAGCTTATATAGATAGCGCTTTGAACGCTATAAACACTCCTTTATATAGGAATTTATGCCTTCAGATTATCAAAAAACCAACAGACTCAACAAAAGAAGTGATTGCAATGAAGAAGATGCTACTTAATAGCTATTATTCTTCAACCATGCGGCCCTTTGAAAATATAGAACTCACTGACGCAGATTATGGTGTCAGCATTTTATTGTGGTTGGCATTTTCTGATCATCCGAACAAAATAATGCAACAGGATCAGTGCTTATGGTTACAATTTGCCGAGGATGATTTAATTACTTTGACAGTAAAAATGGTTAACTCATTGAGTAAGCAATCTTCAGTCTTAGAATATACGGGTATTTGGAAGTCTTTTATAAAAGATTTAGATAAAACTACTAAGCTAGCTACTAATAAACAGTGTCGCTGTAAGCAAAGCGTGACAAACACTGGATTGAATCGCCCCGAGTTCATCGGAGACCAGTTTGTTTAAGTCAGGCCACTTTACCTGACTCGTTTAAATTATCATAGTAGTCTGTTTCATATTGAGCTGGTGAAATATACCCAATTGAAGATAATAAGCGTTGATTATTAAACCAATTGACCCACTCTAACGTTGCGTATTCAACAGCATCAACATTCTTCCACGGGCCATTTCTGCGAATAATCTCTGTTTTAAATAATCCATTTATTGTTTCAGCCAATGCATTGTCATAAGAGTCACCCACACTGCCTACAGACGCTTGAATTCCAGCTTCAGCAAGTCGCTCAGTGTATCGTATAGACAAATATTGGCTGCCTCTGTCGCTGTGGTGAATTAACCCTTCGGGGTTGCCACGATGCCAAATAGCTTGCTCTAACGCATCAAGAATAAGCTCTGTGTGCATTGTCGTTGATACACGCCAACCTACAATGTATCGTGAAAAAACATCTATCACGAAAGCGACATAAACAAACCCACTCCATGTGGCAACATAGGTGATGTCAGCTACCCAAAGTTGATTTGGCTGCTCAGCAGTAAATTGACGATTAACTAAATCAAGTGGCTTATCTTGTTGCTCGTCAGGTATCGTTGTCTTATGTGCTTTACCCCGACGAACACCTTGAATTCCCATAACTCGCATCAATCGTTCGACTGTACAGCGGGCGACTTGATGGTCGTCAAGCTGTAGCTGCTTCCATATTTTTCTTGCACCATAAACTGACATATTATCCTCCCACACTTCGCGAATGAGTATTATCAGCTCAGCATCACGCTTTTTGCGGTTAGACAGTCGCTCAGGCTCTCTTTGTATCTGTTTATGAGAATAATACGTTGATGGTGCAATCGGCAATTCCTTGCAAATTGACTCGACACCGTAATGCTCTCTGCAAGCATCAATAAAATCCACTATTACTTCTGTTTGCGGTCGAGCTCCGCTTGGGCGAAAAAAGCGGCAGCTTGCCTCAGGATATCATTCGTTCGCTTGAGCTCTTTATTCTCGCGCTCTAAGACGGCAAGGCGTTCTTCAGTTGATTGCGTATTAGAAGAGGGTTTAGACGGTTGAGCTTGAGATTTCTTGACCCATGCTCTAAGTGTTTCTGGGGTACATCCCAGTTTATCTGAAATCGATACTAGCGCAGCCCAAAGAGAAGGGTATTCATGCTGTTGTGTGGTAACAAGCCTAATTGCACGTTCACGAAATTCTGATGTATAGCGATTTGATTTTTTCATAGTTCCAGTTTCTCAAGTTATTGAGTCTCTGGCAAACACGGGGCGATTCAGATTGACATATCAGTCACTTACAGACAATCCGACACAATACAATGACATAAAATAAAACCATACAGTGACATAGCGGTTAACATTTATATATATGGACTTCACTGCTTTAGTCTGTCGTTGGTGAATAGCTATCGTCAGAACGTAAACAAAGGTATAGATAGAATTTCAATATTTACGATTGTAGAGCTGAATTTCAACCTATCCTAATACTTGGCTTTCACTCAAACCGAACTTCGTAAAAGTGCCATGAGCTGTCATTCATGATTAACTCGCTTCTAGCCCAAACTGAGTCACGCCTCTAAATACTCATCCAGATAATCAGCAATTTTAGACATGGCAAAAGACAAGGCTTTTCCTTATATTTTTACTTTTCTTGCTTTTAGTTGAACTAGTGATTCGGCTCCCAAAAAAGAAGTTGAACTGTGTTATTTTTCTGAAACCTTAGTGTTAATATTGCGTTTCATAACTCTCGTACAAAATCTAACAATATGATAAGTTATACGTAATTTGTATGACTCGGAAGCATGAAATGGCGATTCTAGATGCTGATAGCAGAACTGTTTTGCACGGAAAGTTGAAGTTTGAAAAAGTTTTTAGAACAAAATATATGAAAGGGGAAGAAGCAAATCTTCCGATAATTCCAGTGTCTACTATTATGGCAAGGTTGAAAACTATTGAGGGCTTTAGTGTTGCAAGGGACAAAGGCAAAGTCATTATTAGATTACAGCATATCCAAGCATCCAAGTGTGGTAATTGCGTTGCCATTCTGCTCAATGTCATTAACAAAAATGGGGCTGCCACTATAGTTAGAGATACTCATACTAACGACAAAAACGAGCTAGTTTTAGCAAACCCAAATCAAGGGTATGAAGCATCATGCCATGTTGTTATTAACTTGAACCAAGATCGAGTTGGAACCTATTCCACTGTTTTTGAAGCTGTACCAAAATTAGGTCACGCTCGATTAGTTGGCGTTTTAAACAAAGTACTCGCGAAAGTGTCAGATCTGGAAGAAGACCTGTATCGAGTTGATAAAGAATGTAATCCAGTGACAGAGCAGACCAAGAAAAAAGATACCTGCTCATTCAAACATAATTGTACACTTACATTAGATCCTGACGAAAGTTTCATGCAGGTACTAAGAGATGGACATGTTTCGAACATTAAACTGATCAAGTTTGCAACCGATAGGATCCAATTGCCTGATAGACAAGAGGCTATCTATACTAAAAAACATATATTAGAGGTTGAACCAAGCGCTGAACGTAAAAATTATATAGAGATCTTTCGAGGATTAGCGCAGACCGATTTGGGTGAAGAGTATGATCAAATTTCATTCTCTTTCAAGCAGGACTCAGGGCAAAGAACTGCTACGTTTGACCTTCAAGATATTAGAGTTGAGGGGTTAGAGAAGGCTATGGTGAGAAAAAGTTTGTTAGAGAATTTCAATGTACCATTAAAGGATTCATATGATGAGGTACACGATGAAATTTTCGATAAAATAATTGAGACTGAAACAGCATGATGTTATTTGAGCAAGTCAGTAGACCTTTTGGATTTCTCTTTATAAGAGGTATTAAAGGAAAGTATTTGTATGACTGGCTTTTACCAGTTCTGCTGACTGTTCTAACGATTATTTTGATTTGTAGTTCAGATATTGCTAGCTATTCGAAAACCAATGACTCTGTTATTAACGGGATCGTTGGGTTTATCTCAAATCTACCTGGTTTTTACATAGCCGCTTTAGCTGCAGTAGTAGCCTTACAAAACAATCTACTGGATGAGGGGCTTGATGGCACTTCTTCTGAACGTCCATACGTTTATATTAATATTATCAACGAGAATAGAGAAAAAGATACTAAGAAGCAGCACCTTACAAGAAGGCATTTTTTAAGTTCAATGTTTGCTTTTTTAACTGCTGAAAGCATTGTAATCACGATGTTGAATAAATTATCTCCATTGTTTGAGCAGTACAATAGCGTTATGGCTGTTTATGTAGTTGTCATGCTTTTTAGCCTCTGGCAACTTATTGTAGTTACATTGTGTGGACTATATTACTTAGGCGAGCGTTTACACGTGAAGTAATAATGACGCATTCAAGTGTCTTTTCATTCTAGCAATTTCCACCCCTCGAGGGTCAGCTGCTTTTGATTAAGATAAGCCTTCTACTTCTTTCACTTGAACCATACACAGGGGCAAGTCTTGCCTATTACTAGCTAAAACTTTTCCTAATTAAAACCACCCGAGCTAGAGCCAATAATCTAGCTCGCATCTGTCCATCGACGGGTTATGAATATAACTCGCCTTTGCCCCAAAGTGTGTTAACTAACCAGACTGAGTAGTCTTCAGCTAATTACGTTTGCCATACATGCGCTAATGAGTAGGAAAAATACAAGACCTGACCCCGAAGCCTTATCGATAGGATGAAGTAAGGGCAATAAAATGCCCTTTAGCACTTAGGTTAATCATTGATGTTATCTGGTTTGTCGTGGTTCGGATTGTTCCTTGCGTATTCAACACCATTTCTCTTATAGATATGGGCATCAAGATGCTGCCCTTGTTTCACTTCTTTGACTATTTGAGCGCTAGACACGTTTCCTTCACCTTTCATAACTTACTCATAAAATATATAGTATTTCAAGGCGTCATTGATTCCATAAAAACACATACAAATCAACAGTATTTTGTTATTCATTAGGTTAATAATAAAATTCAATTAGTAGTTTTAGCGCATAGTTTATCTATAGGTTTCATGGTACAAAACAACTATAACGATTTTGGAGTGTTTTCATGAAGTTAATAGCCAATGGTATTAATAATGAGTATTTCTTAAATATTCTTCCCCCAGTAGGTACAGAAGTTGATGGAGTCCTTGCTGCAATAGCATACGGTGATGATAAGACATCATTACTGAAGCACTGTGTTGATAACAAGTACCAATTGAATATCTGGATGCGATATGACCATACCGTTCCAGTAGCTCCTTCATTTCTCAAGAAGCTATTAAGTCATATGAAAGATGGTGTTTTTTGCCATTTAATTCCAGATAGGCTTCACGCAAAGGTCATATGGTTCAAAGGGCATGGTGCTTATATTGGTTCTGCAAACCTTACTGATAGAGCATGGTTCAATAACATAGAAGCTGGTGTTTTTTTCTCTGATGAAGATCTCTATACTTCTGGGATGCTAGAGCAGCTGGAAGACTTCTTCTCAGTTTTAGAAAACTTAGATAAAGCGTTTCCTCTGACTAAAGATATCTATGAAGAGCAACTTAAACTAGACGAGTTATATAGATCTAAACAAGCTCAACAGTTAGAAGATGCGGCTGATAAAATACGTAGTCATCCATGCTGGGAAGGATCAGCATTCCAAGAGAAAAAAGCCGCTATCGATAAGCGTAAGGAAGCATTCAAGAAAGAGTGGGATAGTGCAATTTCATACATGGAACATATTGCACAGCTTGTGAATGATTACCGTCCAAGTTGGATTAGTCATGATATCCCAGAATATTGGCAAGCTGACCAGTTCCTTCATGCTTACTATTACAATGTGGTTCGTGAAGGTACTTCATATCCATTCGAGCAAATGCACCATTCATACAAAGACGATCCACAATCGAGGTTGCTTGAAATGCTTCAGTGGTGGAAGTCTCAACCTGAGCCACCTTCATATGAAGATCATACATTTGAAATCAGTGCTCCTTTGATTAGAAGTAACTTAGCAAAAGTTAAGATCCTTACGTTAAGTACTGAAGAACTTGGTGAAGTATTTGAAAGTACTCATGCAACTAGAAACCATTATTCAAAACTAAGTCCAGCACTTCTAGGTAAACCTGATTCTGTTAGCTTAGATATGGATCAACGTGCTCCATTGTTTGCAGAGAAGATGAGCAAGCTCAAGAACAACAAAGGACAGGGAATTTCAGAGTTACTTCACTATGTTCTTTATGGTGGCAAACCTGAACAGATGTGGGAAAGAATCTATAGTGCTGCAAAGAATGATGAGCTAAGAATTGAACATTATGGCTTAAGCTCAATAGCTGAAGTTGCTGGGTGGGCTAAACCTGAATATACGCCACCAAGAAATGGCAGAACGAACAAAGCGTTGAGAGCTTTAGGATACCCCGTAAAAGTGGATATGTGATAAAACCAAGCTAAAAATAATTAAAAATAATTAAAAATAATCAAATATAAAGAGCATCGTTAATGCATATTTCAAGAGTAACATTAAGAAACTACCGAAATTTCAGAAATTCAAACTTTGTTTTGAAAGAAGGCGTTAACACTATAGTAGGTGAGAACGGGTCAGGTAAGACTAACGTGTTTAGGGCAATTAGATTGCTTCTTGACGATAACCTTAGAAGATCTGCTATGAGACTAGAAGAAACAGATTTTTTTAGAGGGCTAAATGATTGGAGAGGGCACTGGATCATAGTAAGCCTTGAATTCTCAAACTTATCGGCTGACGAAGCAATTCAGTCTCTATTCTTTCATGGGGCAGCGGGGATTAGCACCGATGAAAGTACCACTGCGACATACAATTTAGTCTATAGGCCAAAGCCAAATATTAGAAAACTACTTTCAGATTTAACTCATGGTGATCAAGCTGGTTTGCAGGTTATTTTAGATACAATAACCATAGACGACTATGAAACTCGGATTACAGGCAGGAGTACAGCAGACTTCTCAAATGATGAGGAGTACAAAGCTATAGTCGGTGATTTTGAGAATGCTATTTTCCCAAGGGAAGTTAGTAATCATCAAATTGGTACTAAGTTAGGCAGTTATTTTAGCATTTATGACGATATTTCATTTACATACATTAAAGCCCTTCGAGACGTTGTTTCTGACTTTCATAACAACAGGACAAACCCATTACTTCAGTTGTTAAAAGCTAAAAGTGGTGATATCAATCATCAAGAGTTTGAATCAATTGTAGCTACAGTAAAAAAGCTAAATGGTGATATAGAATCTCTAAGTGACGTATCTCAAGTTAGAGGCGATATTCACAGTACATTAGTTTCTGCTGCTGGACATACATATTCACCTAAAGGTATGTCAATTGAGTCAGGTCTTTCAGATAAAGCTGAAGAAATTTTTCAATCTCTGTCTTTACGTGTTGGTGAAGACGATAGTCTGTACGAAGGATCTATTCATGAAATAAGTCTTGGTGGTGCAAATCTTATTTTCTTGGCTCTTAAATTATTGTCATTCAAGTACCAACAGCGAAGAGAGACCTTCGCAAACATTCTTCTTATAGAAGAACCTGAAGCTCACATACATACACATATTCAGCGTACATTATTCCAAAACCTCGATTACCAAGATACCCAGATCATCTACTCCACGCATTCAACGCACATTTCAGATGTCAGTAATGTTGAGAGTATGAACATCATTGGCAAAACTGATAGTGGCTATAAGGCGTTCCAGCCAGCTACAGGCCTAGATCCAAAAGAAGTTAGAGCCATTCAGCGATACCTTGACGCTAAACGTAGTAACCTTCTGTTTTCTAAGAGTTGTATTCTGGTAGAAGGTGATGCTGAAGAAATACTTATTCCGATCATGATTAAAAAGATACTAGGAATAAGTGTTGATGAGATTGGCTTGAGTGTTATTAACATTGGAAGTACAGGATTTAATAACGTAGCAAAGCTATTTGATGATTCTCGCATTAACAAAAAGTGCTCTATTGTCACCGATTTAGATGCCACCTTCTTTGACGTTACTGAAGGCTCTAATGATAGTGAAAACCTAAAGGCAATGAAGAAAAAAGCAGTTGGGTCTGCTAAGTCGAGTGCGGCTAGAAAGGCTAAATTGGATGAGGACTATCTTAACAATTCATGGGTTGGTTGCTTTTATGCTGAGCATACATTTGAAGTTGATTTCGTAAAATCGGGAAATCAACAATCCGTAATCAATGTACTTAATGATGTGTATAAGAGATCGTCTCAAATTAAAGACGCCACCTCAGATCTTAGTTCGGGAGAAATTCATTTATTTGGTGTTAGAGTTTTAAAAATAGCGAATAAAGAAGGTAAAGGTTGGTTTGCAATTCAATTAGGGGATACTTTGACTCCTGATTGTGCTTTTCCTAGTTACATAGCAAAGGCAATTTCTTTTGCACATGGAAAATTCGAATCACATATTCTAAGTAAAATTTTTCATTATCGAATTCAACACTCCCATGCTAATAATGTAAGACCTAATCCACCATCACCAACTGGCACACCATTTATTGACCTCGCTATCCAACAATTTGATGAGGGTACTCTCCCGTTCAATATCTTACTCGATAGCTTTAAAGCTGCGTATCCATTAGATAGGGCGATTTCAGCTATTGAGACATTTAGATATGATTGATTACGTTAAAGAGCTTAATGATGAACAAAGAAGTGCCATAGACCATGATGGAAATGTGTACCTTGTAGCTTGCCCTGGAAGTGGTAAGACAAGGACATTAGTCTATAAGCTAGCAAAAGAGCTTGAAGCTTCCTCTTCATCAAAGAAAAAGATAGCTGCAATAACGTACACAAATGTAGCTGCCGACGAAATTAAAGAAAGAATCGTGGATTTAGGTGTAGATACTTCTGCTTTGTGGATTGGGACTATTCATTCTTTTTGTCTCGACTGGATTTTGCGGCCATTCTCCCAATATATCAAACAGTTAGAGCATGGGTTTACTGTCGTAGATAACCATACTAGTGAAGAGATCATCACCTCTTTATGTGCGAAATATTCAAACCCTCAAATAAGCTATTTTGATTGTGGTTATTTTTTAGATACTCAAGGCGTTAAGCTTAGTTGTGGACAAGGTAAGGTTGGTAGTGTTCTTTCAGTAATAACCCAATACCATATCATTTTGAGTAAAAATAAGCAGATAGATTTTGAACAGATACTTCATTATGCATATGTACTTATCACTCGATACCCCGATATTTCCAAATCCTTAAGCGGGATTTTTAAACATATTTTGTTAGATGAATTTCAAGATACTAAAGAGTTACAATATCAAATAATTTCATCCATTATTCGTGCGGGAGAAGGTCATAGTAATATCTTTATTGTTGGAGATCCAAACCAATCTATCTTTGGTTCTCTAGGTGGTTATGCGATTACAATAGATGATCTTAGAAGACTAACTGAACAAAAAATTGAGCAATTTGAACTCGAAAAGAACTATAGAAGCTCAACCCGAATAGTAGAGTACTGTAAAAACTTCCGTGTATACGAATCAAATATGGTGTCTGATTCCAAGTACAAAGATCATGCAGGGATTATTAGCTACAGTACAAGTATTCATAAAGACCATCTTGTGGAAGAGATATCTAGATTAATAAGGCATCACATCGAGGCCTTAGAAGTATCCCCAAATGAGATTTGTGTTGTTGCTCCTTGGTGGATTCACCTTGCGAGTTTAACAAGGGGGCTCGTTAATCGTTTACCTGAGTACTCTTTTGATGGTCCCGGACTTACGCCCATTTATAGAGATCGAGAGAATTTTTGGTATCGATTATCTAGACTTTTATTGACGACTCCATCACCTAACATTTATTTCAAAAGACTGTTTTGGGCTAGAGATCTTCTTCAAGCAATGTCAGAACTAGACTTATGTGAGCACTCCTTAAGAGATAAAGATCTACTTAGAATCGTGAATTCAATTGATTTAAATGAACAGGATGGTCTTCAATATTTGTGCCATGCGTTTGAGGTATTTTCATTAAAAGTCGGGTTCTCGATAAATGATACTCCTTCCCTTCAAGAACAGCTTGATGCATTTGTAACTAGCTCGACACGAAGGATTGAGAGAATTCGAAGCGAAGGTATTGATTATGCTGGTTCAATTAAAGACTTTAGAAAAGCATTTATACCTAAAAGTGGTGTTAAAATTTCATCAATCCATGGGGTTAAAGGAGAGGAGTATGAAACGGTTATTACTTTTGGCTTACTTGATGGGATGGTGCCACATTTTACTGATACCGATAAAAGTAATACAGCGAAAAAGCTGCTCTATGTTATAGCATCAAGAGCAAAGAGGCACCTTCATCTTATTGCGGAAACAGGAAGAAGAAACTCACCAACACCTTCTTTACATAATCTAAATTATTTAACTTACGATCAGGTTTAAGATTGTTGTTGAAGCATCCATAAAAATATATCTCGGAATGAAAAGGACGTAGAGTCACATTGTGGTGGCAAAGTGAGTTTGGCCGTTGATTTGTAGTTGAACGCACTATTGGCATAGAAAAAGTTATCTGAAAGCTTTCAGCATTACACAAATTCGTAACTCGGAATTGTCCAAAAACGAGTTGACCCGACAGTCCGGTTATCGCTCAAAGCCGACCTTTAGAGTAACTGCTTTAACTCGTTTTGGGGCAGAAATGAGTTAAACCGGAAAGACAGCTTCACGCCCTGAGGCATTCAACAAGTTTTTTCTACCACTAAAAGAGGAGAACCTTTCTCTTTTAGTGCTTTTAAATATTTTGATTCATCATAAGCTTTTCCTGTTTTCCAGCACCTAAATAAGATCCTTACCCATTTATAGGCCAACGCTCTTATTGCCATCACGGTTCCTTAAGAACACTTAATACACATTGGTAATACTGACTTAAAACAGGTGCTAACCAATAAGAAAATAGTAGTGATTTAAATTCGTGCGGAATATAACACAATGCTCAGAATAACCCTCTATAAGTAGTGTGTAAGAAAATATAATTAATGATTAAGCATGAATAAATAAAATCTTAAACGTTTCACTTACCTGACAAATGAAGCCCCACAGAGTGGGGTTCGCAGGCACAGTGCAATTAATAGCTTAAGTGAACTGTACGCGCGTATGGCTTTAAGTGGCTATTTGCTTTTGAAACAGAGCTTACTTTTATTTGCGATTGTAAAACCCCGCGCTCGAGTAAATAGTTTTCTATGAATGTAGCGCGTGACATTCCAAGCTTGAAATTGTAATTAAAGGACCCCGAATCATCACCGGCGCCTTGCAATAAAACAAAATGACTAGGATTAGCGGTTAAGTGGGCAATGTGTGGCGCGAGTTGTTTAGCCATAGTCTTAACATTGATTGGTTCCGCAGCATCGAATTCGAATTCGACAAAATGAAAGGTGGGTTTATAAGGTTTGGTTGCTACTTTAACCACACTTTTTTGTTCTTCAACGACAATCGTGTTTGAACAGGCTGAGGCTAATAGAGCCAAAGATATAATAGAAAGACTTTTAAACATGTTCAGGTGTCCTATAAGTTAATTTCAACAGTAACGGGTGGGTAACACAGGCCTGCTTCAGCACAACCGCGATAAGAAACACTAAACGTAGTCTGTTTAAGGGCTGATTTAGCGAAGTGTGCTGCAGCATGCGTTTTAACAATCATAGTGGTTCCGAAATATTCATCATGGGTTGAAACGGGCGTACTGGTAAATTGAAGTGCGTCTTTAGAGATTTCATTTACTTTAATGGTGTCTTGATAAAGATAATAACCAGGAGCAACATCCCACGTAAGTTCTACATCAGTATCGGTTAGGTCATACGAGAGAATGAACGCTTGTTCATGGTGTAAGAAGGTTGGTTTGTCAGTGGGTAAAGCCGTATCTATATTGAGGTTGCCGCTGGTGGCCAATGCCATAATCGATGCGGAGATAATAGAGATGAGCATGTAGACTCCAATGAGTGTTTGATTAGTGTATAGGTGCATAGTAAAGGGAATAGCAAAGAAGCTAAAAAATTAGAGATACCAAAAAGGGGTGTTGTAAAAATTAAAGTCGTTGAGTTTGAGTAGTAAACTAGCTTTATAAATTAAGGGAATGAAATTGAATTAAGCCATGTATATGACTACAACATACATATTAATTAAAGACATGATTAAACAGCTTAACCCTTCGGGTAGCTGTTTTATTGATATATCTTTACTCTTCCTGCTGCGCCGCTTGTACCGTACTCCTAATAAAGATGAAAAAGTAATAATAAATAAAAAGGAAATAAGACAGGCTATCAGGGTAAAACAAGCTAAATATTATACAAAAATGTGTCAGAGCGCGTATTAGGTGGTATATAATATGTGCATGTTGTAGTCATTATTGGGCAGTAAGAGGCATTATGGATCAACTAATCAAAACAACACGGGGCGATTTTAAATTTCAATACAATGAAGTGCTTAATGCTGTCAATGCTTTAACCTGCGCACTTAAAGAAAATACCGACTCAATTGGTGCAGATATATTCGTCCTGCCTACCATTACTGAAGACATAGCCAAAAGTCGAAGCTTGGTACAGTCTCGCATTCGTTTGAAATTCAATGATGAACATCAACAAGCTCTTTTAGATGCGCCGTTTGATGTTATTCACCAAACCGGTAATGAAGCAATTCAAAAGACGATTTCGCACATCAGTAAATTTCGCGCACAAAATAATGAATCAACCCGCTATTCAATTAAATTACCGGGCCTCGTCAATGTTCAATGCGACTTTACGTATATGCAAAGGTTGGCCACCTTATTTGATAACCTCAATGCAGAAAAGGTTAAACTCAAAGATGTTATTCATCGCTTGGCTAAATCAGTTGATCAACGATTTGAGATTGTGCACGACGCTGAACCAGGGCTCATATTTCCAATGGCAACACGAACACACCCAGTCTTTATTCAAAAGGATATTTTGAGTGCTCGCTTTTCATGGGAACATAAGTCACAAATTAAAACACTGAGTAAGCAGCAGGTCATTGAGAAAATAGACCGCTCTTTGGCGTATGCACCTAACCATGGCAATAATTCGGATTCACAAGCAGGCTTTGCGCTTCATATTCAAAAAGAGCGTAAGCTTATCAGTCATTTTTCAAGTAACGCGCTATTTAACATAATTAGAAAAGCGCCAGCGACACCGATTTTGAAATTGCGCTTCAACGAACCAAAAAACCCGAATAATAACGGTACCGAAATGACCCTCAGAAAAGATTTACACGCGCATTCGCCTGTTTTCTTAATTAACTGTGTTGATACGTTTAAGTTTAAACCATTGGGGGATTATGCTGGTAGAAAAGAGGTGGTTAGCAAAGTAGAGCCATTAATACCGCGTCTACATATTTACTTGAAAGAAAAAAATAAGCAGTAAAGCAATTGAGCTTTACTGCTATTACAAATATGTTTACTCCAGTCCATAAAAATCTTTCCATGTTGTGAACTGAGTATAATAATAATCAGGCGCACTCGGTAACTCTGCTGGTCTATGGCCTTGCCTTGAAAGCCAGCGCCAATCATAAGCGTTTTTTAAACCATGTTCTATACGGACGCTTTTTGCCAAGGCTTTTGCTTCATCCCATTCTAAAAAACGGGACGCTTTAGGCGCAAGAAACAAATCCCAGCCTTCAAAATCCTCGTAATAAGCCTGTGGAGAGCTAGGGAACGAACCCGGTAATTTATCTTCCTTCACAACCTTTTTCCACTGGCGTATCGAGGTTACGTTGTATTTTCGCACCAATTGCTTTAGATCTTCATAAGAAATTACATCACGTTCATCTGTGTTTATTTCTTCGGGCTGTTCTTCAGCCTGTATTTCTTCACTTAGTCTTTGACCGAGTTTAAGAAACTCTTTAAAGTTGCTGATCTCTTTAAAATACATCATTGGATTAGAGGGAATATCTGCTGGACGACCTTGCAATCCATTAAACTGCCCGTTACACAACTTTTGGAAATCTGTTGCAGAACGAATACCCATCTGAAAAAGCTTTACTGCAGCTTCCTCTAACCCTAGTTTAGATATTGAGTTTGTAGATGGCATCATTTGTATACCTTAAATTATATTAATTTACGTCTAGTCATGCATTTTCGCAATTTTTTTTATGCACTCAAACTTAATAATAAGCGATTTAACGGATAAAATCTAACAAGCACTGTAATGTTTTTTCATGCAATCAAATTAACCCACTGAAAACTAATAATAGTTCTCATTACATTGAACCATCAAATCTTAAATTTTTTGAATCCAAAAATTAAAGATTAAGTTTAGAATTGGACTTATAGAACTTCTCTCTTAGATCAACCAAAGCTATCTTAAAGAAAAAATAACTCTTAGCCGAAACTTACAGAGCCTATTTTACCCATGTGTAAAATTTCAATACTCAAATACCCCGCTTTATAATATTGAAAATTTATGGAGTAATTATGAATAGAACTTATTATTTATTTTCAATATCACCACCTTTTAGAGCTTTCCTTATCATTTTAATGAGTATCGGCATATTGTGGCCATTAATGATGCTTCATTACTTTACTGGTTATCAAAGCACCCCCCCTAATGACCTTGCTATACCTACTTTTCTTTCGGTGATTGTGTTGCTAGTGCGAATAAAGCTATCTAATACATCATTATCACTGACAATTTTAGGTCTAACATTCCATCATATTGACGCGTTTATTGTCACAACCAGGCAAGAGGGTAAGTTGCATCGTATCTTTATAAAGAACAAAGAAAATGCCCCCCTAAAATCTACATTCTTTTTACTTTATCAAATTCCTGTTGAGCTGGTGGAATACATTAATGAATAATGTAAATTACTATTCTCAGTCAATCGTGGGCTTACAGTCAGGTAAAGTGCTTGCGTGTGAATTATTAATACGTCGCCAAATGACTATCGTTCAGAATAGCAAACCATTTTCATCAGATTTCTTTATTGATAACTTGGTAGAATTAACAAATTTGAAAATAACTGCCGTAAAAAAAATAGCTGAACAGCGTAATGTATGGGTTTTCATTAATTTTTCTCGTTGTGAGATTGCTAACATTTCTTTTAATCTTTGCAGTAACCGGCTATCAAAGTTATTAGCTCACACACAAATAGTCATAGAAGTTACTGAGTGTGAAGCCAAACACAATGAAGTTATATTTGAAAAGAATTTAGCTAATTTGAAAAAGCATGGTTTTCAAATTGCTATTGATGATTACGGGGTAGGGTTATCTAATATTGAATCGTTAAATTCTATTAACCCAGATTTTGTAAAATTGGATATATCGTTAATACAAAAGGCGACAAAATCAAAAGCTAACGCGATTAAATTCTATCGCTTAGTCGATTTAATTAGAAACAGGGGCCATAAAGTAGTTATTGAAGGGATTGAAACAAAGGAGCAGTTATTGATTGCAAAGAAAACTAGGGCTGAACTTGCTCAAGGTTACTTATATCATTATCCCGAAAGAATAGAGTAGATCAGTATTTTACTAACATGTTATTTGAATTCAAATACATACCGGTTTAGCCTGTTAAACGTACATTAAACAGGCTAAACTTCTTCAAATAGGTATTTTTATAAGCAAACCAGATCATAAATTTACCAACGAACCTTGTTATCTTCCTTGTAACTAATGACAACTATTTTTCTTAGCTCGTTAACAGGATCATTCATTATTCTCGTTAATTCTTGTGAACCATAGTATTTCCTTGGATATATAATTACAATTTCGCCATCCTTGTAGTCCGAAGCATATGCATACCATTTTTTCTTATATGAAAGATCTAATTGGTTAAATATGGGCTCATCTATGCAGGTATCACTAGAAACTTTGTTAGTTGAACTTGTATTTTGAAAGAAGAATGCATTTACAAGTGACATACAGCTCTTTGAGAGCTTTTCATAAAAGTTACTCCCATACTTAATAACCAACCCTTTTTCGTCAACATCAATCGATATAGGCTCCAATGAATTAAAATACGGGGTGATGTACTTATTTAAAACATAACTTTCATAATCATTCTGTAATAATGATTTCACCCGCATTGAGTCTTCGTAACTATTTCGCATATACAAAACGTTATAAACCGTATCCAGCATACCCATATCACTACTCGCAGTGGTAAAATCATATTCTGAGTTCACCTTCAAAACTTTATCTAAGTTTTCATATGCTTTACGTAACTGTTTTTTTAAAGTGTCATTCTTCAGTAAGCTACCAAATACATGTTCACTTATATCTGTATTTTGAGTGACTTCTAACTTACTTGTTAAAGTCCCAGCTTCGTTATCCCAATATTCGTTTAATATCGTAATATTTAACGCGGCTGCTGATAAAGCGGTTACTTCTCTGCTGTATTCACCAGTCGAGTTTATTTTTTCACTGCCGGAAATCAATACTGGTAAATTCTTGGCCGAATACCAGCGAGCTTCCAGCTTTACCTTTTCTCTAACCTGATGTTCAGTAAGGCCGATAGTTGAAACACTTACTTCAATTTGCTTTGCTGGTGCATTGAAATGAATTAACCCCAGTAGAGCAACTGCAAACGTATATTTATTCATAATCAAAGCCTATCTGTATAATTTTTACCATAATAACAATTTTGAAAATTCGCGCGACCGTTCAGAAAAAAAGCCCTTTCGGGCTTTTTTTATTTCTGTTTCACATAGTCAATACCGGATATATCACCATAGTCCTGTAATTTTGAACTAAACCCATCATTGAAAAATGCATTACCATCGGAATTAACGTATACATTACCAATTGGATCATCTGCAGAACCTAACGAGCCCACGCGGGTATATTTTTCACCTGAGTCTGTTTCAAACTCTTTAGGACCAACTTCATTATCAGTTAGAAATTGCATAGCATCTATTGGTAATTCCTCTACATCTGATTCAGAAGTTATTGCTGCTTTAGATGAGCTTTGTGCATCAACACCTTGAAGTGTTGTTTCTATTTTTTCGCTAATAGGTGCATTGTTTTTACTATCATTTACACCATGACTACCAGTGTCCACGCCACCTGCATTTTCACTCATCATTGAATGTGGTGCAGGATGCGCATCAAAACTAGTTTCTTTTTGTGTATCTGTACCGCTAACTGCGTCACTTTCATCTAACATTTCAGATTGTTGCTCTGCATTGCCAATAACTTCATTGTTTGTCGCTGGTGGCTCTGCGGTTACATCGCTAGTCATAGACTGAGTACCTGGCCCTACGTTAGCGTTATTAGCGCTATCTACTTGTGGCTTACTTTCATTACTGCTTTGCAGAACTTCATTTCTTTCACCATTTGATGCTAATTCCTTTTTTTGTACATCATTAACTTGTTGGGGGGCGTCAGCTTGAGCAGTTGAAGCCGTAGCCGCCGTATTCAGCGGCGTATTGCCTGTACCAACACCAGTAGCTTTCACATTTTGTGCATTATCAGCTTTTGGCTTTGGTGCATCAGTCACTTGTTGAGTAGCGTTAGCTTGCGCAGTTGAAGCTGTAGCCGCCGTATTCAACGGTGCATTGCCTGTACCAACATCGGTAGCTTTCACGTTTTGGCTATTATCAGCTTGATCTGCATTTAGTGAGCTTTCACTGCCAGCCTGAGCACTATCTGCCTTTGGTTGAGTAGGTTCATTCACTTGTTGAGTAGCGTCAGCTTGAGCCGTTGAAGCTGTAGCCGCCGTATTCAACGGTGTATTGCCTGTATTAACCTCGGCATCATTCACGTTTTGAGCGTTATCAGCTTGAACATCATTTAATGAGTTATCAATGTCAGCCTGAGCATTATCTGCTTTTGGCTGAGTAGGTTCATTCACTTGCTGAGTAGCATTGGCTTCAGCTGTTGAAGCAGCACCCGTATTCAGCGGGGCATTGCCTGTACCAACATCGGTAGCTTTCACGTTTTGGCTATTATCAGCTTGTTCACCATTTAGTGAGCTTTCACTGCCAGCCTGAGTATTGTCAGCTTTTGGTTGAGTAGGCTCAGTCACTTGCTGAGTAGCATTGGCTTGAGCTGTTGAAGCAGCACCCGTATTCAGCAGGGTATTGCCTGTACCAACATCGGTAGCTTTCACGTTTTGGCTATTATCAGCTTGTTCTGCATTTAGTGAGCTTTCACTGCCAGCCTGAGCACTATCTGCCTTTGGTTGAGTAGGCTCAGTCACTTGCTGAGTCGCGTTAGCTTGAGCCGTTGAAGCCGTAGCCGCCGTATTCAGCGGGGCATTGCCTGTACCAACATCGGTAGCTTTCACGTTTTGGCTATTATCAGCTTGATCTGCATTTAGTGAGCTTTCACTGCCAGCCTGAGCACTATCTGCCTTTGGTTGAGTAGGCTCAGTCACTTGTTGAGTAGCGTCAGCTTGAGCCGTTGAAGCTGTAGCCGCCGTATTCAACGGTGTATTGCCTGTATTAACCTCGGCATCATTCACGTTTTGAGCGTTATCAGCTTGAACATCATTTAAT
>NZ_JACJEI010000036.1:0-46471 GCF_014163985.1 Pseudoalteromonas sp. SR41-4
TCAGCTAAAAGCAGAAACAAGCTTTAATAAAGGCATGCCCGCAAAACAGAAAAAAGCTATGCGCAGTACAGGTTACCTTGAAAAGGTATTGAAATCATAGGCTTTTTTCATGCTCTTGCCCTGGAGTTAAAGTTAAGTTGCGCATCAAATATTACTCCCGAAAAAGTAATTAGCCTAGCAGAGTCGAGTTTAAATTACATGCAAGTAACTCAAACGAAGTTTATTTTGCATACTGATGAAAAGACAGTGGCAATAACAAGGCGTTATGAGTTGATGGCGCACCTTAGGACGGCTATTAGTACCAAAGAATTGCGTATCGCTTTACAGCCAAAAATGTGCTTGAAAACATTAAAACCAATTGGTTTTGAAGCGCTAGCTAGATGGCAGTTGGCTGATGGCAGCTTTGTAAATCCTGAAGAGTTTATAGAGCTTGCTGAAACCGCTGGTTTAATTAATGAGCTTGATAATGTTATTTTTGAAAAAATACTACAAACTATTAATCAACTAAAAAGCTGTGGCATAAACTTACCCATTGCATTTAACGCATCATCTTATGACTTGATCGAGCCTTCTTACTTTGAGTCTATCAAGAGTCGGATTGAGGAATATAAAGTATCCCCCTCGATGCTGGAACTTGAAGTGACAGAAACGCAAGCGATCAGTAATTACAACTTTATTAAAGAGGCTTTATCACGATTTATGGCATTGGGTATTAAAGTGAGTATTGATGACTTTGGTACGGGTTATTCATCATTAGCACACATTAATGAAATACCGTCGAATGCGATAAAAATTGATCGCTACTTTGTCAGCAACCTTGAGCATAATATAAATAATCAATACATGATAAAAATGATCATCAGTCTCGCAAAGCAATTTGATTTTAAAGTTATTGCTGAGGGTGTTGAAAACGAATTTGAGGTGCAATGGTTAAAACAAGCTGGTTGTGAAATGGCCCAAGGTTACTTTTTTTCAAAACCGCTGTTTTATGATGATTTACTGATCTGGTTAGCACAGTTTGATAATGTAAATGACTAAAAAAAGTAACTCATTTTATAGCGACAAAAAAGGCGTACTCATAAAGTCGCTGTTCATTTTATTTGTTGCGATATTAATTGGCTGGCTGGTATACGAGCAAGTTTATCAGTCAAAAGTAACCATAATAAAAGAGCGCCAAGATGAAAAACTAGTGCTTGTGAGTACTGATTTATCTAAAGAGCTAAGCAGTATTAAAAAACTCACTCAGCTGTTAGCAAATGGCCAAGTATTAAAAAGTAATACAGGTTTAAATACATTGAGCGCTCAACAAAGCGACAAGCTCATAAATGATTATTTTTTAAATTTTGCTTCTGTATCAACCAATATCTCACAAATACGTTGGCTTGAACGCAGTGGTAAAGAACGTTATAGAATTAATTTCAGCAATAAAAAAAGCGAAATTGTTGAGGTATCACAATTACAAAATAAGCAAAATCGTTATTACTTTAAAGAAGGGATGTTAGTTGCACCACCGAATACATTTATTTCAGAAATTGATTTAAATATTGAGCGTGGAAAAGTTGTTGTCCCGCATGAGCCAACAATTAGGGTGACTTACAGAACGCAAGGTGGTGATTATTTAATAGATGGCTTGTTAGTAGTGAATTTTAATCTGGATTATTTATTTAGTAATATTCGACAATATGATGAAAAAAACACCCAAGTAAATATTCTAAATCATGATGGTTATTGGTTGTATAATAAGGATCCCGCATTACAGTTTGGGTTTATGTATAATCAAGTTAATAACTCGCTAGCAAATAACTCTCCAGCGCTTTGGCAGCATATCATTGAACATGACGTACAAAGCACCTCACGTATTTTTCATGACAGTTTATATACTTTCAGGCGATTCTCTATTGTTTCACTACGTGAATCAACACAAAGAACCGCAGATTCAGATAAAGAGATTATTATACTTATCGGTAGCCCTAAAGAGCTGCTGTATAATGCAAAAATGACTGCTTTTCAATATGCTGCTCTGTGTAGTGTTATTTTATGTATTTGCGGTTTTGGTTTTAGTTACCGTGAATATTTATTCCAACAGCAACTAATTACTTTATCTTATAAACTACAGCGTGAAAAAGTAGAGTTAGATAGCGTCAACAAACAGCTCGATTTAACTATAAGGCAGCAGCAGCAATTACAAACAAGCTTACTCGAAGCTCGAAAACTATCGTCTTTAGGGTTGTTGGTGGCGGGGGTTGCTCATGAGATGAATACACCCATTGGCGGTGCTATTATCTCAGTATCTAACGCGAATGTGGTTATTAATAAGTTGAGTGACGCGATAAAAACCGGATTAACTAAATCGCAATTAGATAAAAGCACACAGAGCATTGAGGAAAATTTAGGGTTAGCTAAAATTAATTTAAATAAGGCAGCGGTATTAGTTAAAAGTTTTAAAAAAATGGCGATAGACCGTCATAATGATGATGTCATCACATGTAATATAAGAAAAATAACTGAAGATTTACTGATCTCCCTTAATTCAAGATTAAAAAACTCAAACGTAAAAGTGAAAACCTTAGTTGATACTGACCAAGATATAAAAAGCCGACCAGGAATTATTTCCCAAGTGCTAGAAAACCTGATAATGAACGCACTAACCCACGGGTTTGCCAAAAATCAAGTCGGTGAAATTGAGATAAAAATAGCACAAGCTGCTAGTCAATCCATTAAATTAACCATTTCAGATAGCGGTGTTGGGATTAAAGAGGATTCTCAACAGTTCATATTTGAGCCTTTTTATACCTCGGCTCGTGGTATTGGCAATACTGGGCTTGGCTTATATATGGTGCACCAATGGGTTACACACATTTTGCAGGGGGAAATTAAACTACAGTCCAATCCACACTCTGCAGAGCGGTTTAAAACTCAGTTTATGATTATTATACCCAATATCATAAAGTAAAAGCTGGGTTAATGGTGAACTCAGATACTGACTTTTAATTTAAACGCGGCGAATTCGTTGCTTGGAGTGATAGTTATATAAGCATTTGTGTTTTAACGTTTTAAAAATTGTAGGTATTGCTCAGTCTTAGCCTCTGAAAAGCCATGGCGTAGGAGAACTTGTGCGGCCTCACCATTATTTACAATGGTGTTGAAACCGTTTTCTAATTGCATTAATTGTTGCTTACTTTGCACAGCAGATTTGGAAAAAATAATATATAGGTAGTGGGATGCTAAATGAGGAGGGATGTATACGATTGACTGTCCTGTTTTTAATTGTGGATGATTATTTAACCAGTACTCACCGACTTCTTTGGTGCCTGCTACTAAGTCAACGCGGCCAAGCTGTAACACGCGTAAGCTGCTGATCAAGTCATTAGTCGCTGTAATGGCTAAGTTGTGTTCACTACTAAAATCCTCGCTAACTATATAGTTACTACCTTTACTTATACTGTATGGCTGTAACGACGTTAAACTGCCATCGTAGTTTATTTTGCTACTTTTTCGTTTAAATAATCCAGTAAATGACTTTGCTAATGGTCGTGAATAGTGGAATATTTTTTCTCGCTCGGCGCTATAATAAGCCCCTAAAAGAGCTGTTCGCTTATTTTTTTCAAGTAATCTTAGCGCACGAGCCCAAGTTGTAAACTCAATGCTAGCTTCAATATCTTGGCTTGCTAATGCGGTAACAACAATGTCAGCTAACCAACCCTGTTGTGGCAGTTGCTCTGAAAAATACGGGGGAAAAGGCTCGGTAACAAAAAGCCATTTATCTTGGCTGAATGTATGGCTTGCGTAAGGTAAACAAATAAGTATGAAAAATAATTTAAGCATTACGACCAGTATTAAAAAACGAGCAATATCGTAAGCGTAGACAATATTTTATATTTGTGCGAATGGCTCACTTACAAGTTCTTGTGTCTGCGCGGTAACGACTAAATAAGAACCTTGAGTATACCAATCACCCAACACTGTGCGAGTGAGTGTTTGCTTATCTACTTCATAATGATGCACATTAGGGCGATGAGTATGGCCATGGATCATATGTTTTACTTGGTGTTTTGCAAATGTTGCTAGTACCGCCTGTTCAGTAACATCTAATATTTCAAGCGCTTTACCGGTTTGATTTTGCTTTGATTTTTCTCTGGCATTTTGCGCAACTTTACGACGATACCACAGTGGCATAGCAAGCATTAATCTTGGCCACCACCAACTGCGGCCTTTTTTACGAAACTTTTGATATTCAATATCTTGTGTGCACATTTCATCGCCATGTAAAATGACGGTGGGAGTGCCATATAAGTCAATTACTAGCTGTTCAGGTAATAAAGTCATTCCAGCTTGTTTGGCGTATTTATCGCGCATAATGAAATCACGATTGCCATGCACAAAATATACTGGGGTGCCGTTATCACTCACTACTTTTAAATGCTTTGCAACTTCAGTTGAGAGTGCAGTTACATAGTCATCACCTACCCATACTTCAAAAAAGTCACCGAGTATATATAGCGCGTCTACATCCTTATTAATAATATGCGTGTCTAAAAACTGATAAAAAGCTGCACTGATATCTGGGCGATTTTCACTTAAATGGAGGTCGGCAATAAAGTAGGTTTGGCGAGTCATAGGTAAGTCTTTTAAAAATAAATAAAGCGGGCATATACGTATAGCATAAATACCCGCTAAAACGCCACGTTACGTGGGTAAGCGTACTATTAGTTTACAGTTACGCTTGTTATGATAACGTCATCAAGAGGTACGTCTTGATGAAAGCCTGTGCTACCTGTAGCAACGGCTTTAATTTTTTCTACTACGTCCATGCCTTCAACAACTTCAGCAAATACACAGTAACCCCAGCCTTGAGATGTTTCGCTGCTGAAGTTTAAGAAGTCATTGTTATTCACGTTAATGAAAAACTGTGCTGTTGCTGAATGTGGATCAGGAGTACGTGCCATAGCAAGTGTACCAATCTTATTAGAAAGGCCATTGTTTGCTTCATTTTGAATAGGATCATGCACTTCTTTTTGTGTCATACCTGGTTCAAAACCACCGCCTTGTACCATGAAACCATCAATCACACGGTGAAAAATAGTGCCGTCGTAAAAGCCTGCGTTAGCATACTGTAAAAAGTTTTTAACTGTGTTTGGCGCATCTTCTTTGTGCATGTTAATGGTGATATCACCAAAATTTGTGTGTAGAACAACCATGTGGTTTCCTATTAGCTGATTTATTTGCCGCTATTTTATCTTAGTTAGCTAAGATTAACAAAGTGCTTATTCAATTGATAAAGCGCTAGAGCAGGGGCTTTTCAAGTGTTAACATAGCGATTCAAGTAAATAGTCAAGGACTTAAAATAAATGGTAAATATATACAACACACTCACGCGTCAAAAAGAGCAATTTAAACCTATGGTCGACGGCAAGATCGACATGTATGTGTGTGGTATCACCATTTATGATTATTGTCACATTGGTCATGCCCGCACATTTGTTAGCTTTGACGTGATCGTACGTTATCTTCGTCACATTGGTTATGATTTAAAGTATGTGCGCAATATCACCGATGTTGATGACAAAATCATTAAGCGTGCGAATGAAAATGGCGAAGCGATTAACGACTTAACTGTGCGTATGACAAAAGCAATGCATGAAGATTTTGATAGTCTAAACATGTTGCGTCCAGACATTGAACCTACAGTCACAGGTCATATGGACGAAATTATCGAAATGGTTGAACGACTAGTTACTAAAGGCCACGCCTATGTTGCAGCCGACGGCGATGTTTTATTTGACGTCTCAACGTTTGAGCAATACGGTGCATTGTCACAGCAAGATTTAACTATGCTACAAGCCGGTTCGCGTGTTGAAGTAGCACAAGATAAAGATGATCCACTTGATTTTGTGTTATGGAAAAAAGCCAAAACGGGTGAACCATCATGGATATCACCGTGGGGCGAAGGTCGTCCAGGTTGGCATATTGAATGTTCGGCAATGAGCTCAAAGCATTTAGGTGAGCATTTTGATATTCATGGCGGTGGTTCAGACTTACAGTTTCCACACCATGAAAATGAGATTGCGCAATCATGCTGTGCAAATAACGGCAAGTACGTCAATACCTGGATCCATACGGGTATGGTACAAGTAAATAAAGAGAAGATGTCAAAATCATTAGACAACTTCTTTACTGTTCGTGATGTACTTAAAGAATATGATGCTGAATCGGTTCGTTATTTTTTAATTTCTGGTCATTACCGCAGCCAGTTAAATTACTCGCAAGAGAACTTAGATCAAGCACGTTCGTCGCTTGAGCGTATTTATACGGCACTTCGTGGTGTTGAGCCTATCAGTTGTGATTTAGCAACAAATGAACATGTGGCTAAATTTAGAAAAGCAATGGATGACGACTTTAATACACCAGAAGCATTACCGGTGTTATTTGAATTAGCCAAAGAGCTAAACCGTGTAAAAGACGTTGATGCTGAGCAAGCGGGTAAGTTAGCATTTGTTCTGCGCAGTCTTGGGGAAGTTTTAGGGGTTGCTCAACAAGCACCAGAGGCATTTTTACAAGGTGGCCAAGCAGATGACGAAGTTGCCCAAATAGAAGCGTTAATAGTTAAGCGTAATGAAGCGCGCGCGAGTAAAGATTGGGCTGCGGCTGATGAAGCGCGTGATGCTTTAAATGCACTTGGGGTGATACTGGAAGACTCTGCAGGTAAAACTACATGGCGTAAAGCGTAATTAATTACCTTACTAGTGCCAGTCAAATAGGCATTGCTAAATAAGACATATTTTAGTAAGTCTTATTTTATTAAGCATTTTATTAGTAAGTATTTTATTAGTAAGTATTACAAAGGGTTGCCAATTTGGCAGCCTTTTTATTTTTTCTAGCTTGACCTCAACTTAACCTTAGGTTTTACCTTTGCGTTTCTTAGTTATTTTGAAAGGAATGAAATGAATATTTTTCTTGCCATGATCCCTGCTTTTTTATGGGGCACCACCTATGCGGTCACTAAATATGCCACCCCAGATTGGCCGCCAATATTACTTGGCGCGTTACGAGCATTACCTGCGGGTTTACTGTTATTTGTGCTTAAACCATCATGGCCTAAAGCAAAACAGTGGCGCGGTTTAGTATTATTAGCTGTGGTTAATATTGCCCTGTTTTTTAGTTTTATTTTTATTATGGCGGTTAATTTACCAGCGGCAATTGCCGGTGTTGGTATGGTCTCTGTGCCTGTGGTTGCGTTGATTTATGCGTGGGTTTTTAAAAAGCAGCGTCCAGCGTTTTTACAATCGGTGTGCGCACTTATATTAGTGATTTTGGCTTGGCGATTATTTGATCCCCAGCATGTCACGATTAATGCCTTAGGAGTATTCGCTTTAATTGGTGCGTTGTTAACAATTGTTGTTGGTAGTACTTTAGTGCAAAAAATGTCTACCCACACTCATTGGTGGACGGTATTAACATGGCAGCTGATCATTGGCGGATCATTGTTATCATTAGTAGCAATGACTCAAGCTATTTACTTTGATCCACAACAATATCAAGTACTTGCTAATGGTGTCAGTTCAATACAGTGGCTTGCATTATTTTGGTTAATTGTGCCAAATACAGCGCTTGCGTATATCTTGTATGTTTGGTTACTTGGCCGCATGACGGTGGTTGAGTTTACTTTCGGTACGATTGCTAATCCGATCGCAGGTATTATTTGCGCCGTTGTATTACTAAGTGAGCACTATCAAGTTTGGCAATATACGATAATGGTTTTAATGATTTTCTTCTCTGTGCTGCCGCAATTGTTAAAGCTAACACGGCGCCAGCGCTCAGCTAAAATAGTCTAACAAATAACAACAAAGGGTTGCTAAACAACAAAGGGTTGCTAAACAGCAACCCTTGTTAATTCTTGATGCGACGTTAGAGGCTAATTAGCTATGGTATTTTTCACAGGCCTCAAGAGTATTTTCAATCAAGCTTGCTACTGTCATTGGGCCAACGCCGCCAGGTACTGGCGTGATGAAATGTGCTTTTTGCTCAGCGATATCATACTGTACGTCACCGACTAATTTGCCGCTATCTAAACGATTAATGCCTACATCGATCACAATTGCACCTTCTTTAACCCAATCCCCAGGAATAAACTCAGGTTTACCAACTGCAACAACTAACAGATCAGCACGGCGTACATGAGTTTCTAAATCTTGCGTAAATTTATGACACACAGTGGTTGTACAACCAGCAAGTAATAGTTCCAATGCCATAGGACGACCAACAATATTTGAAGCGCCAACAACAACTGCATGCATGCCTTTGTATTTTACACCGGTCGAATCAAGCAGTGTAATAATACCTTTTGGCGTACAAGGGCGAAGAGCAGGCATACGCTGTGCTAAACGGCCAATGTTATAAGGATGAAAGCCGTCAACATCTTTGAGTGGAGTGATATGTTCAAGGATTCTTTCAACATCAAGACCAGCGGGAAGAGGAAGTTGTACTAAAATACCATCAACTTGTGCATCGTTATTGAGCTCATCAATTAAATCTAATAATGCTTGCTCGTTTGTATCTGCTGGTAAATCAAATGATTTAGAAATAAAGCCAACTTCTTCACAGGCTTTACGTTTTGAACCTACATAAACTTGGCTTGCAGGATCTTGCCCTACAAGTACAACTGCAAGTCCAGGTGCTCGCAAACCGTTTGCAACACGTTCACTTACTCTTTGTGCGACTGCACTGCGTACTTGTTTAGCTATTGCCTTACCATCGATGATGTTTGCCGTCATGGGTGACCTTTAATTGGGGTTAGTTAACTTAATACCGATACTTTAAAAACGAATGCATACAGAAATAGGGGTAATATAATGCTAATAAAGAACACGTTCTTTATTATTCGTTTTTAATATGCTTACTATTTTCGCAGAAAAGCGCTAATGCGCCAAGTTGCTTTTCTGATATACCCGCTAATTATATAAAACAGTTGAAATTTTAGCTGATCCTCACAATATTTAACCATTATGAACTAAAAATGACCGATTGATTTATTTTCTTAAAAAAAGGTTTGACCTGACACGGTCAAATCACTATTATGCACCCCGTTGTCAACGAGGTCACTCGCTAACAATAGTAAGCATCGGCGATTAGCGCAGTTTGGTAGCGCACTTGGTTTGGGTCCAAGGGGTCGCAGGTTCAAATCCTGCATCGCCGACCACTTTCTCAATTATAAAGAATGGTAGTGATTGGTTAGGGTATGTCCCATGCAGTCACAGGTTAAATGCTGAAAAGCAGACCACTTTCTATTATGATAGATTGGCTTATTGGTAAACTATGAAGTTTTCGATGCGCCCATAGCTCAGCTGGATAGAGCAACGCCCTTCTAAGGCGTCGGTCGAAGGTTCGAATCCTTCTGGGTGCACCATTTGAAAACATGTAAATATAGCGGTGGTTGTAGCTCAGTTGGTAGAGCCCCGGATTGTGATTCCGGTTGTCGTGGGTTCGAGCCCCATCAGTCACCCCATTTACAAAAGAATATCGGCGATTAGCGCAGTTTGGTAGCGCACTTGGTTTGGGTCCAAGGGGTCGCAGGTTCAAATCCTGCATCGCCGACCACTTTCTCAAAAAGTGGTCTCAAATACAAAGTTTGAGTGTTCAATGAAAACGAAGTTTAATACTTCAATATCGGCGATTAGCGCAGTTTGGTAGCGCACTTGGTTTGGGTCCAAGGGGTCGCAGGTTCAAATCCTGCATCGCCGACCACTTTCTTAAAATCTATAAAAATTCTAAAAATTATTTATTAACTTAAAATATCATTTATTCTCTTCTTGATAGCTGATAGCTGATAGCTGATAGCTGATAGCTGATAGCTGATAGCTGATAGCTAAAACGCCTACTTTTCATTCGCTATGCTTGCTTAATCCGCTATCTGACCAAATAATTGCCCCCTAGACTCGACTATCATAAATATTAGGTTATAATGCCGCGTCTATTGTTTAACATAGTGCCCGAAGGGCAGAGCAGCATTGGTATCTTATAGTGAAGATGGGGTTGATAAGTCGCTTAAATGACTTTAAACGTGCCAAAACGCATAGTGATTACCGTGTTTGTAAGGAAGGCGAACAGTCGCCAAAATTGAAGATTGAGGTATATCATGCAAGTTTCTGTTGAGACGACTCAAGGCCTTGAGCGCCGTCTGACCATCACCGTTCCTGCAGAGAACGTTGAGACCGAAGTAAAAAAACGCTTACAACAACTGTCTAAAACCCAGCGTATTGATGGTTTCCGTCCTGGTAAAGTACCAACGTCTGTAATCAACAAACGTTACGGTGGCGCAGTTCGTCAGGAAGTTGCTGGTGAATTAATGCAGCGTAATTACATCGAAGCAATCGTTTCTGAAAAAATTAACCCAGCTGGCGCACCAACATTTGCTCCTAAAGCACTTGAAGCGGGTAAAGATTTAGAGTTCTCAGCAACATTTGAAGTTTACCCTGAAGTTGAAGTTCAAGGTTTAGATAAAATTACTGTAGAAAAACCAGCTGTATCAGTTACTGATGAAGATTTAGCAAACATGCTAGAAACACTTCGTAAGCAACATGCATCATGGGCTGAAGTTGATGTGGCTGCTGGCGAAAAAGACCGTGTAACGGTTGATTTCGTAGGTACTATCGACGGTGAAGTATTCGAAGGCGGAAAAGCTGAAGACTTCCCATTAGAACTTGGTCAAGGTCGTATGATCCCAGGTTTTGAAGATAACATCGTAGGTAAAAAAGCAGGCGAGGAAGTTGTTTCTGACGTAACTTTCCCTGAAGATTACCATGCTGAAAATCTTAAAGGCAAAGCAGCTCAATTCACTATTACAGTGAAGAAAGTTGAAGCGCAAGAGCTACCTGAACTTAGCGAAGAATTCGCAACTAAGTTTGGTGTAACTGAAGGCGGTGTTGACGCTCTTAAAGAAGAAGTTAAAAAGAACATGACACGTGAACTTGACCAAGCGGTTAAAGCTAACGTGAAAGACCAAGCAATTAAAGGTCTTTTAGCTAACAACGAAATCGAAGTGCCTAAAGCCCTAGTAGATCAAGAAATTGATGCACTACGTCAACAAGCTGCACAACGTTTTGGTGGCGACGCTAAAAACATGCCTGAGCTTCCAGCAGAATTGTTCCATGAACAAGCAGTAACACGCGTTAAGACTGGCCTATTATTAGGTGAAGTAATTAAAGCGAACGAGATCAAAGTTGATGATTCAAAAGTTGAAGCATTAATTGCAACAGTGGCTTCTGCATACGAAGATCCAACTGAAGTTGTAGAATACTACAAAGCAAATGATCAACTTATGCAACAAATGCGTAATGTAGCAATGGAAGAGCAAGCTGTTGAAGCTATTTTAGCTAAAGCAAATGTGACTGACGTTGAAAAAGCATTTGATGACATCATGAATCCACAGCAAGGTGCTTAATAAGTCATTGACTTAAGCCCTCGCTAACGATTAAATGGCTCGTGTTACTCTGTATTATGCAGTGTGCCCGAGCCATTTTAGTTTGTGGCCTTCAATTTCGCCAAAAAATAACTATGCTTCCTTATAATAAGGATAAGTATAAGCGCATAAGGAATTAGATAAATATGAACACTGGTATTACAGATCCACTCAATGCATTAGTACCTATGGTTGTTGAACAAACAGCGAAAGGCGAGCGCTCGTATGATATTTATTCGAGACTATTAAAAGAGCGAATCATTTTTTTAACAGGTCAAGTTGAAGACAACATGGCTAATCTGATCTTAGCGCAAATGCTATTTTTAGAATCAGAAAACCCAGAAAAAGATATCTTTTTATATATTAATTCGCCGGGCGGTTCAGTGACTGCGGGTATGGCGATTTATGACACTATGAATTTCATTAAACCAGATGTAAGCACTATTTGTGTTGGCCAAGCGGCGAGCATGGGGGCATTTTTATTGACTGCTGGTGCAAAAGGTAAACGTTATTGTTTACCTAATTCACGCGTGATGATCCACCAACCATTAGGCGGTTTCCAAGGTCAAGCATCTGATTTTGAAATACACGCCAAAGAAATTTTGTCTATTAAAGATAAACTAAACCGTTTAATGGCAGAGCATACCGGCCAACCATTAGATGTGATTTCAAAAGATACAGACCGTGATAACTTCATGAGCGCCAGCCAAGCTGTTGATTATGGTTTAGTTGATGCGGTATTTACTAGTCGCGACAGCAAGTAACAAATACAAGCTGGTAACTAACGGTGCTAGCTTGAGCTGTTTACACTGTGAAAACCAATATTTTTTGGTATAGTTAAGCGTATTAAAATAGCTGCTAAGTAGTTTGGCAGCCAACGAATAAGATGAGGTAGCTGAATGTCTGACACTCCTACAGACGGCGACAAAAGTAATAAATTGTTATACTGCTCTTTTTGTGGCAAAAGCCAGCATGAAGTTCGTAAGTTAATTGCTGGCCCTTCAGTATACATTTGTGATGAATGTGTTGAGCTATGCAACGACATTATCAGGGAAGAGATCAAAGACATTGCGCCAAAGCACAATACCTCTGATAAACTGCCTGCACCAAAAGAAATTCGTAATCATTTAGATGATTATGTTATTGGTCAAGATCACGCCAAAAAAGTACTGTCAGTAGCGGTTTACAATCACTACAAACGTTTGCGTAATCAAACCGGTAAAACGGATATTGAGTTAGGCAAAAGTAATATCTTACTTATTGGCCCAACCGGCAGTGGTAAAACATTATTAGCTGAAACGTTAGCGCGTTTATTAGATGTGCCGTTTACAATGGCCGATGCAACCACACTAACTGAAGCTGGTTATGTGGGCGAAGATGTTGAAAACATCATTCAAAAGTTGCTACAAAAATGTGATTACGATGTAGAAAAAGCGCAACGTGGTATTGTTTATATTGATGAGATTGACAAAATTTCACGTAAATCTGATAACCCGTCGATCACTCGTGATGTATCTGGTGAGGGCGTGCAACAAGCACTGCTTAAACTAATTGAAGGTACTGTGGCATCTGTGCCACCACAAGGCGGACGTAAACACCCACAGCAAGAGTTTTTACAGGTAGACACCTCTAAAATCTTATTCATCTGTGGTGGCGCATTCTCTGGTCTTGATAAAGTGATCGAGCAGCGTAGCCATAAAAATACCGGTATCGGTTTTGGGGTTAACGTAAAAGAATCTGCGGCGAGCCGTTCTTTAAGTGAAACATTTAAAGATGTTGAGCCAGAAGATTTAGTAAAATATGGTTTGATCCCAGAATTCATCGGTCGTTTACCTGTTGTGGCAACGTTAACTGAACTCGATGAGTCGGCTTTAGTGCAAATATTAAATGAGCCTAAAAACGCCTTAACGAAACAGTACGGCGCATTATTTGGTATGGAAGACGTTGAACTTGAATTCCGTGATGATGCACTGCGTGCTATCGCTCATAAAGCGATGGAGCGTAAAACAGGTGCCCGTGGTCTTCGTTCAATCGTTGAAGCGGTGTTACTCGATACTATGTACGAACTTCCTTCAATGGAAAACGTCAGTAAAGTCGTGATTGACGAAACCGTGATCAAAGGTGAATCAGATCCTATTTTGATTTATCAAAGCGCTAGCCAAGATAAAGCAGCGTCTGAGTAAAATTTACTCATTTTGATAATAAAAAGGAGCCTAGTGCTCCTTTTTTTATAATTTATTTAATCCAGTTGCGTTAAATTGTTGAACTTTACTTAGGTTATCCCCATATACTTGAGTAATCTTTAAAATAAATGAAGAGCGAAGAGAAAAATAATGACGCTTGAGAGAACAGATCGAGTCGAAATCCCGGTGCTAGCACTGCGCGATGTCGTGGTATATCCGCACATGGTGATCCCGCTTTTTGTAGGCCGTGAAAAATCAATAAAATGCCTTGAAGCGGCAATGGATAAAGACAAACAAATTTTCCTTGTTGCGCAAAAAGACGCGACCGTGGATGAGCCTGAGCAAGATGATATTTACCGTGTTGGTACCATAGCCACGGTATTACAATTGCTTAAACTACCTGATGGCACAGTCAAAGTACTGGTTGAAGGCACACAGCGAGCAAAACTAGAAAGCTTTATTGATAATGAAGACTTTTTTGTTGCTAATGCGCAGTTTATTGGTTCAGAAGAAATCGATGAGCAAGAGCAAGATGTATTTATTCGCAGTGCCATCAGTCAGTTTGAAGGCTATGTAAAGCTAAATAAAAAAATACCACCAGAGGTGTTAACCTCGGTCAGTGGCATTGATGAAGCGCCGCGCCTTGCCGATACTATGGCAGCGCACATGCCGCTGAAAGTGCCTGAAAAGCAAAAAGTACTCGAAATCACCAATGTTACAGAACGTCTTGAATATTTAATGGCGTTGATGGAAGGTGAAATTGATTTACTGCAAGTTGAGAAAAAAATTCGTACCCGCGTTAAAAAGCAGATGGAAAAGTCGCAACGTGAGTATTACCTCAATGAGCAAATGAAAGCCATTCAAAAAGAATTAGGCGAGCTTGACGACGTACCAGATGAATTCGAAGCACTGAAAAAGCGCATTGAAGAATCAGGTATGAGCAATGACGCGCAAGAAAAAGCGAACTCTGAACTTGCTAAGCTTAAAATGATGTCGCCGATGTCGGCAGAAGCCACGGTTGTGCGTTCATACATAGACACATTAATTAATGTGCCATGGAAAAAACGTTCGAAAGTGAAAAAAGACTTAGCGGGCGCACAAAAGATTTTAGACAGCGACCATCACGGTCTTGATAAAGTCAAAGAACGCATCATTGAATATCTCGCCGTGCAACAGCGTACCAATAAACTCAAAGGGCCAATTTTGTGCCTTGTGGGTCCACCGGGTGTTGGTAAAACGTCATTAGGTCAATCGATTGCTCGCTCTACAGGGCGTAAGTATATTCGTATGGCATTAGGTGGTGTTCGTGATGAAGCAGAAATTCGTGGTCACCGTCGTACTTACATAGGTTCAATGCCAGGTAAGTTGATTCAAAACATGAGTAAAGTGGGCGTTAAAAATCCATTATTCTTGTTAGATGAAATCGATAAAATGTCATCAGATATGCGTGGCGATCCTGCATCGGCACTGCTTGAAGTACTTGATCCTGAGCAAAATAGCCATTTTGCGGATCATTACTTAGAAGTCGATTATGACTTATCTGACGTAATGTTTGTTGCTACATCAAACAGCTTTAACATTCCTGGTCCGTTATTGGATCGGATGGAAGTGATCCGGTTATCGGGTTATACCGAAGATGAAAAGCTGAATATTGCCAAAGAGCATTTAATTGTTAAACAAGTTAAACGCAATGGCTTAAAAGATGGCGAATTAATCATTGAAGACAGTGCAATCATCGGCATTATTCGTTATTACACCCGTGAAGCGGGCGTACGTAACTTAGAACGCGAAATATCTAAGTTATGCCGTAAAGCGGTGAAGAATATCTTGCTTGAAAAAGGCACTAAAACAGTCACTATTAACGCTGACAACCTTGAAGATTTCTTAGGTGTGCAGCGCTATGATTATGGTAAAGCTGAAGACGGCGATCGCATTGGCCAAGTTACAGGTTTAGCGTGGACTGAAGTGGGCGGTGATTTGCTGACCATCGAATGTGCCGCAGTACCAGGCAAAGGTAAACTAAGCTACACCGGGTCACTAGGCGATGTAATGCAAGAGTCGATTCAAGCAGCTATGACAGTTGTACGTAATCGCGCTGATGCATTTCGTATTAACAGTGATTTTTACGAAAAACGTGATATTCACGTTCACGTACCTGAGGGGGCAACTCCAAAAGATGGCCCAAGTGCTGGCGCCGCGATGGTCACAGGTTTGGTATCAAGTCTTACAGGTAACCCGGTACGTGCTGATGTGGCGATGACGGGTGAAATCACCTTACGTGGTGAAGTATTACCTATTGGTGGCTTAAAAGAGAAACTATTAGCGGCTCATCGCGGTGGAATTAAAACGGTCATTATTCCAAAAATTAACGAACGTGACTTAAAAGAGATCCCTGACAATGTATTGGCAGGACTTGATATTCACCCAGTTACGTGGATTGATGAGGTTTTAAAACTGGCTTTAGTACACCCAGTTGAGAGTTTTTCAGTCGAAACATCAAAAAACCAGTAAAAAAGCGAAAAAAAGTGCTTTAAAGGGCTTTTCAAATCTAGATGGTATGATAAGTTAAGCACTGGTTTTCAAGCCGAGGCCTTATGTGGCCTAGGCTGAAGAAAAATTACAATCGTATGAGCATGAAAAAGTTTGCTCTAAAATTTTCAAAATAGTGATGTTAGTTTAAAAAACAATCGCTCTTGATAATAACAATGAAAGAGGATGATATTGTGAATAAATCTCAATTAATCGATCAAATCGCAGCTGATGCTGACATTTCTAAAGCGGCTGCGGGTCGTGCACTTGATTCATTCATCGAGGCTGTTTCTGGCGCTCTTAAAGATGGCGATTCAGTAGCATTGGTTGGTTTCGGTACTTTCTCAGTACGTGAACGTGCTGCACGTTCAGGCCGTAACCCACAAACAGGCGAAACAATTCAAATCGCTGCAGCGACTATCCCAGCTTTTAAAGCAGGTAAAGCGCTTAAAGATGCATGTAACAGCTAATCACTGCTCTTTAGTGAGTTAGTTTGGTAGTGTAAGAAGTTAATCGCTTTTACAGCTTAATTAACGTTCTTTCTCGCCAACTGCTTCAAGTAAAAAAGCGTATCTGGTAAGATACGCTTTTTTTACATAAGCAAGGCGATTTCTGCCTCGAATAGAATAGAGATAAATAAATGCTTGAGAAAATCAGAGAAGGTTCACAAGGACCGGTAGCTAAAATTATTTTAGGCGCGGTGATTTTATCTTTTGCCTTAGCAGGGATCGGTGGTTACTTAGGTCAAACCACAGAGCAGCCCGTAGCTGAAGTAAATGGAGTTAAAATTAGCCAAACCGAGTTTAGCCGTGCGTTCCAAAATGAACGTGCACGTTTAGAGCAACAATTTGGCGAATACTTTGCACAAATTGCTGCTGATCCAAATTACATGGCACAAATTCGTCAAGGCGTCGTTGACCGTCTAGTACAACAAGAATTGCAAACTCAACTAGCGGCCGAACTTGGTTTACGTGTTAGTGACGACAGTGTTCGTAAAGCGATTTTAGAATTGCCATACTTCCAAATTGGTGGGCAATTTAACAACGATCGTTACTTACAAGTTATCCGTCAAATGAACTTCCAACCTGACGCATTTCGTGAATATTTACGTGAAGAAATGACCCGAAGCCAGCTAATTTCAGCGGTTGCAGGCACCGATTTCGCTCTAAATAGCGAATTGGCTAATGCCGTTGCGCTACAACAGCAAACGCGTAGTATTGACTATGTCGTGATCAGCAAAGAGTCTTTACAGCAAAACGTGACGGTAACAGAGCAAGAAATTGCCGATTACTATGACCTAAATATGTCGCAGTTTTTAGCGCCTGAGCAAGTATCAGTAAACTACATTGATTTAAATGCAGCTAACTTAACACTTGAAACTCATGTTAGCGAAGCTGACGTTAAAGCATATTATGATCAAAACAAAGCACAATACGCCGAACCTGAAAAGCGCCGTGTGTCGCATATCTTAATTGATAACAGTGAAGACGATGATGCAGCAAAAGCCAAAGCAGAAGACTTGTTAGCACAATTACAACAAGGCGGTGACTTTGCAGCGTTAGCAGAATCATCATCTGATGATATCGTTAGTGCTGAAATGGGCGGTGATTTAGATTGGATCGAACGTGACATGATGGATCCTGCTTTTGAAGATGCGGCATTCGCATTGGCAAACAAAGGGGATTTTTCAGACGTTGTACAATCTGAGTTTGGTTACCATATTATTCAGTTAACTGATATTCAGAGCCAACAAGTAAAAGCGTATGACACTGTTAAAGCTGATTTACGTGCTGAGCTTGAGCGTACTGAAAAAGTAAATGCATTCTATGAAAAGCAAACAGAAATGGGCGCTATTGCATTTGAAATTTCAGATACCTTAGTTGATGCTGCAGAAGTTGCCGGTGTTGAAGTACAAACAACAGCATTAGTTGACCGTAATTCTCTACCTGCGCCGCTTAATACACCAGCGGTATTAGCTGCAATCTTCTCACCAGATGTGCTTGAAGATAAAATGAACTCTGAGGTTATCGAAGTGGGCGATGAGCATGTTGTGTTAGTGCGTGTTAAAGAGCATGTACCAGCTGCAACAAAAGCACTTGCTGATGTATCAGAGCAAATTAAAGCACGTTTAGTTAGTGAAAAAGCATCAGAGCTTGCGAAAGAAAAAGCAACAACGCTGTATGCTGAGATTGAAGCTGGCAAGAGCTTAAATGACCTAGTAACTGAGCAAAGCTTAGAACTTCGTCAAGAAGCGGCACTAACCCGTCAAGCTTACACTGTTTCGCCTGCAATCGTTCAACATGCCTTTAAAATGGCACACCCAACTGACACACCAGTAGTTGAAAAAGTTGACCTAAACAACGGTGACGCGGCAATCGTAGCACTTAAAACAGTGACTAACGCTACTGTTGAAGACGAAATTGACGCACAGCTTAAGCAAAATATTACTATGGCCCAAGTTAACAAAAACTACATGGTATTCATTGAAGCTTTAAAAGCAAATGCAGAATTAAAATTACCTAAAGCGCAAGCCGCCACAGAGTAATGCTTAATTAAATAATGAAAAGGCGCCATTGGCGCCTTTTTTTATTTTTTAACAGGCAGATATCTGAGTTCAAGTATAAATAAATTCCCCCCCAATCTACCGAACCTATTTTGATTACTTTTTAGCAGACTTAGTATAAGCTCAATAACATTACCTCTATATTATTAAGGGAACATCATGAAATTCGAGCAGTTATTAAATAACTTTGATATGGGTATCTGTGTTGAACAGTTACAAAAAGAATCACTGTTAGACCTTGCGTTATTATTTGTCGCTGTTGATGGCTCTATTGCACAAGAAGAGTTGAGAGTCGTCGAAACCTGGGCACATAAAATTGAGTGGAATTCTGTCATTGCTCTTGATAACTATATAATTGATATGACAAGCAAATGTGTTTTGGCAGTGCAAAGTGGTGACATCGAGTCATTTATTCAGCATCGAATGACACATATTGTCGATCAATCCATGAGGGAGTTTGTATTAGAGCTGCTTAAACAAGTCATTGAAGCTGATGGTATTACCGATGAAAATGAAATTAAAGCGTTAAAAATTGTTGAATCATTAATCCAACCGGCTTAACGGGTATATTTCTGTTTCTGCGCGGGACATCTCGCGCTTATACCATTGAGTAACGGCATAAAAATATTTTATTGCTATATATCAAAACTTTGCATTGTCGGTTGTTTTAATTATTCACAAAGAGGTTAAGAAACGTTACGCTTAGAAGAAGATATTAAATACTCACAAAAGAGTTAGAGATTAGACATTTTTGTGCCATGAACGGGCATTAAAGTGACTTGTTATATGTTCGCTTTTAGCAGTTTGGGTTTCGTTGCTATCAAGCCAACCAACGCGATAAATTTAATGCCGAGCTACTCTGGCTTTTTCTAGAATCTAGCACCTATACAATTCTTTTCGCTAAAACTTACCGCTTAAAGTTCTACCTTCAGCAACTTAGCAACTTCTGAGTGACTTTTGATTGTGGCTTTTGGAATACATCCTCTGTTCTACCGTATTCAACAATTTCACCGTGATCGAGTACTACAAGTTGATCGCTGATGTGGCGTACTAAACTTAAGTGGTGAGTGATCAAGATATAACTGAGACCCGTGTCCTGTTGAAGCTTGAGTAGCAGGTTGACGGTTTGTGCGCGTACAGAAGGGTCCAGAGATGATAATGCTTCATCAAGTACTACAACCTTAGGGTCGAGTATTAATGCACGTGCTAGAGCGACACGTTGCAGCTGACCGCCACTAAACATATGTGGGTAGTAATACTGATGGTCGTTTAATAAACCTACTTTAGACAGTGTTGCGGTGATTTTTTCAGCGCGAGTTACTTTATCCAAAGAAGTATTATATTGCAGGCAATCGTCGAGCATATCGCCGATCGTTAAACCTGGGTTTAGCGAGGCTTCGGAGTCTTGAAAAATCATTCTAATATGGCGGCATTGCTGATCGCGAACGCCTTTGTTTTCGATGATGTTGCCATCGAGTAGGATTTGCCCAGCATCTGCGCTGTCTGCTCCAGCGAGTAATTTTGCTAGGGTACTTTTACCTGAGCCAGTTTCGCCAATAATAGCCAGTGTTTCACCTTGCTCTAAACAAAACGAGATGTTTTTTAATACCTCAAAACGCTTACGTGAAAATAACCCTGCACGCAGGTTAAAGCTTTTTGACAAGGCTTGCACTTTTAACAGAGGTTGCATTATTTCATCACCTTAATGAGAGGGAAATGACACGCATAACTATGACCATGTTGTTTAGTTAAAGGCGGTGTTACCACACAAGCTTTTTGTGCCTGCGGACAGCGAGGACCAAGGCGACAGCCTATAGGTAAATGCTGTAAGGTTGGGATTGTCCCTTTTAGTGCATAAAAAGGTTCTTTATGGGCAAGCCCTTGCTCATAATCCGGTAAGCTTTTTAATAATGCTTGTGTATAAGGGTGGCGAGGCTGGGCAAAAATACGCTGGGTTGGACCTGCTTCAACCATTTGCCCGCAGTAAAGTACATGCATGCAATGAGACCAATTAATGATTTCTTCAAGTTCATGGGAGATCATTAAAATTGACATGTTTTTAAGTTGATTTAAACTTTTTAATAACCGGAATACCTGTGCTCGTGTGGTACTTTCAAGAGCTGTAGTTGGCTCATCGGCAATCAGTAACTTAGGTGTACGAGCAATGGCCATAGCAATCATGACCTTTTGACAAACGCCTTCTGAGAGCTCGTGAGGATAGCTCGATAGTACTTTTTCGTGATCTTTAATGCCCACTTTGTGGATCAGCGCTTTTACTCGGTCCTTACGTTCACGGTTTCGCTTTAAGAAAAACCCGGAGCCTGTTATTTCTGGGAGCGTTTCGGCTATTTGCTCAAATATTTTTGCGGTAGGATCAAGACAACGACTAGGATCTTGATAAATCATTGCGATGTCACTGCCTACAATTTTACGCCGTTGTTCGCTTGATAAGCGCATTAGATCCACACCGCGCCAATGCATACGGTCGGCGGTGATGTGCCAGCGTTTATTTAATACACCCACAATGGCTTTAGCAATTAAGCTTTTACCTGAGCCAGATTCGCCCACTAATGCATGTACTTCACCTTCTTTGAGGCTCAAGTTCACTCTATCTACGGCGCGAATAACGGTATCAGAGGTGCGCAGCTCTATGGTCAGATTTCGTATATCAAGTAATTGCATTTAGTCAGCCTTACGTGCTTTGAGCACTTGGCGTAGCCCGTCGCCCACTAAGTTGGTCGACAGCACCGCTAAAAAGAGTAATACCCCAGGCAAGCCAACGGTCCAAGGTGCTAAATAAATTAAACCCAGATTTTCAGCTAAAATTGCACCCCACTCTGTGGTTGGTGGTTGTGCCCCTAGTTTTAAAAAGCCCAAAGCGGAAATATCTAAAATAGCGGTTGATAATGCCATAGTAAAAATAACCACAATATGCTCATAAATATTTGGAAAAATCCCTCTGGAGAGAATATGCCAGTTCGATGCGCCATCAAGTTTAAATGCAGTAATGTAATCTTTATTAAGCTCAGTGACGATGAGGTTGCGCACCGAGTGAATAAATTGCGGTAATAGCGCTAAAATAATTGCCCACACGGTATTCATCAGGCCTGGGCCTAATATCGCAATAATAATAATCGCTAATAATAAAGACGGTATTGATAAGGTTATATCAAGTAGATGATTTAAAAAGCTTGAGCGAATACCTCGGCTAATGCCGGCAAATGTGCCTACTAACACACCTATGATGGTGGTGATCAGCGCAGCAATGACTGATAAGCCAAAGGTATAAGTTGCGCCATTCATAAGCCGTGAGAGTACATCGCGACCTAAGTCGTCAGTACCGAGTATAAAACGTACATCGCCCATTTCATGCCACGATGGAGGAATAAGTAACGCATCACTGTGTTGCTGGTTTACCCCATATGGTGCAATCAGTGGTGCAGCCGCAGCTAAAATAGCAAAGGCGATAAAAATCCATAACCCCACTAAGGCAGGATGATTGGATTTAAATTTGCGCCAAAATCGCGCTAATGGCGATTTGTTTGACTCTTCTGAAAATAAATTAAACTTTGCCATGCGCTTGATTCCGTGACAGCGGGTCGAACAAGGTATAGGTTAATTCTGCAATAATAGTCGCCAGAATTACAAACATCGATACCGCTAATAAGCCACCTTGAATGGCAGGGTAGTCTCGTTGATAAATACTATCAATTAACCAACGGCCAACACCGGGCCATGAAAAAATCACCTCGGTGATCATTGCCAGAGTGATCAAGGTACTAAACTGTAAACCAATTTGTTTTATAACCGGTAATAAGGCATTACGTAAGGCATGATGCATAATTAATTGGGCACGGTTTAAGCCTTTGGCTCGGGCAGTTTTAATAAAACTTTGCTCAAGCACATGCAACATTGACTCTCGTGTAAAGCGCACTAATACAGTGGTAGGGTACATTGCCAGAACAATGGTCGGCAGGGTTAAATGATGCAGAGCATCAAGCATTGCCAGACCAGAATAAGGAAAGTCTGCTAATACAATATCAATCAAAATAAAGCCAGTTTGGGAGGGGATCTCGTACAGTAAGCCCATTCGCCCTGACATCGGGAACCAACCTAGTTGTAATGAGAACACCATGATCAGCAGCAAAGCTAACCAAAATACCGGCATTGAGTAGCCCACTAATGTCGTGGAGTTAACCAGTTTATCTGGCCAGCGCCGATGATAGGCCGCCGCCAAGATACCTGCCGGAACGCCAACCACAACAGAAATAATTAACGCATAAATACTCAGCTCTAACGTGGCTGGGAATAGCTCGATAATATGAGTAAATACGCTGTCGCCCGAAGCGAACGACACGCCCCAGTCGCCTTGCACAATACGCGCAATAAAAGCAAAATATTGCATTAAATAATTATCGTTAAAGTGATATTTTTCTTGTAGTTCACTGGTTTGTGAAAAACTGGTATTACTGATACCACTTAAATTACTAAGCGGATCGCCGGGAAATAAATAACTGAGTGAAAATGTAAATACACTCAAGGTAAACATCATAAATAACAGTAAGCCTAAACGACGTAAAATATAATTTAACACCATTATTTTTTCCTCGCGTTGGCTAAGGAAATTGCGCCAAATGGGCCAAGTGGAATACCTTCTACATCGGCACTACTTGCTTGAAAACGCATACCGTGGGCAAGTGGTAATAAAGGTAGTTCACGCACTATCATCGCTTGTGCTTGTTGATAATAGGCTTTTCGTTTGGCTAAATCGGTGGTATCAAGCGCTTGTGTCAAGAGTAAGTCAAACTCAGGATCACACCAATTCGCAGGGTTTTTACCACTAAATGCCGCGGTGCAACTGAGTAGCGGGCTAAAAAAGTTATCTGGATCCGGTGTATCTGCAGCCCAACCTAATAACACGCTGTCATGGCGGTGTTCACCTATTCGTTGAATAAAGGTGTTCCACTCATACTCAACGATACTGACGTTTACACCAATTTTTCGTAAATCGCTTTGCATTAGCTCGGCCATTTTACGTGCGTTAGGATTATAAATTCGGCTCACTGGCATAGCCCAAATGGTCATATCAAAGCCATTCGGAAGGCCAGCCTCAATCAGCAGTTTTTTAGCTAGATCAGGGTTAAATCCGGGTAGTTTAGCTTGTGGTTGATATGCCCATGATGTTGGCGGTAATAACGATTGCGCACGAATACCGTTGCCGTAATAAACTGCTTGCATGATTTTTTCAACGTCAATGGCATGGGCCAGTGCTTGACGTACTCTTAAATCGTCAAATGGTGGGCGCTCGGTATTAAACGCCCAATAACCTACATTAAGATTGGTTTCTTTTTGTACGTTAATGTCGTCGCGTTGGGCTAAAATACTTAACTGTGCGCTACTTGGGTGTGCGGTTACATCGCACTCTTTAGTGAGCATTTTTGCAATTCGGGTGGTGCCATTTGGGGTGATGTCGTAAACCAACTGCTCCAGCACTACATGGTGTTTCCAATAGTCAGGATTACGATAATAGCGTACTAAGTGATCGCGACGATACTCTTTATAAACATAGGGGCCAGTACCAACAGGGTATTGATCAAAAAGATTAACTTGGTCGCGCTGTTTTAATTGCATGGCATATTCGCGAGACAAAACCACTGCAAAATCAGTTGCCATATTGGCTAAAAAGCTGCTTTCGGCATTAAATAATTCAAAGCGCACTTGGTAGTCGGACACGCGAACAATTTGCCGAATTAGCTGGTCAATGCCGACACTTTGAAAATAAGGGTAATTGGCATCCCCAACAAAGTGATAAGGATTATACACATCGAATAAACGGCTAAAGGTAAAGATTACATCATCAGCGTTAAACTCTCTGCTTGGGGTAAAGTATGCAGTAGTATGAAACTTCACTCCTTTGCGCAAGGTAAAGGTAACTGACTTGCCGTCTTTACTTATTTTCCAGTCAGTGGCCAGTTCACTTTTAAATTCAGCGGTCACGGGATCGATACTGATCAAACGGTCATACAATTGATTTGCAATAATATCGATCGTCGAACCTGTGGTCGTCACTTGGGGATTGAACGACACAGGGTTAGCCTCAGCGCAATAAACTAAGCCCTGATTCTTTTCTTCTAGTGTTTTTTCTTTGGTATCTAAGCAACCCGTTAGGCATACCGTTAAGATACCAAGTAATAATTTATACACTCGTTTAGCCTCTGACTATTATTGTTGATCTAACAAGTTGTATTTTTTCAAATAGCCTCGTAGTTGATGATACGTTAAACCAAGTACTTCTGCAGTTTTCTTTTGATTAAATTGACTATATTCAAGCGCTTTTTTTATTAAATCAATTTCAAATTCATTTGAGAGGTCTTTTAAGCTACATGGAAACTGAAATTGCGGGGTACTTGTTGCAACTATCGGTTCATTGGTGACAACTGCAACAGGAGCTGCTTCTATGGCTGTAGTGGGGAGTTTTTTAATTCGTTGCTTGGGTCTAAAGCGGCTTTCAAATGGGTCTAAAATAATCTGGTGAACGGGAATATGTTCACTGCCATGGCGATATAAACTTCGTTCCACGACATTTTTAAGTTCACGTATATTACCTGGCCAATCATGCCCTTGCAGTATTTCCACAGCACTGCGGGTGAAACCACTGAATAGTTGCCAGTCCAAATCACGGGCCATATTCATCGCAAATTGCTCAGCGAGTAACATGATGTCTTCCTGACGTTCGCGCAGTGGCGGTAAAGTGATTACATCAAATGCGAGCCTGTCGAGTAAATCGCTTCTAAATTCACCTTGCTCGGCTAAATAAGGAAGGTCTTCATTGGTTGCGCAGACTAAGCGAGTATCGACCTTGACGGTTTGTTTGCCACCGACTCGCTCAAATTCACCGTATTCAATTACCCGTAATAGTTTTTCTTGCACCATGGCAGAGGTATTTGCTAGTTCGTCTAAAAATAGCGTACCGGCATTGGCACGTTCAAAGCGTCCTTCGTGGCGTTTACTTGCGCCGGTAAAGGCACCACTTTCATGGCCAAACAATTCGCTTTCAAGCAAGTTTTCGTTAAGTGCCGCACAGTTGAGCTTAATGTAGCTTTGCTCCCAGCGCTTTGATAAAAAGTGTAAACGGGCGGCGATCAGTTCTTTACCTGTGCCACGTTCACCAATAATCAGTACTGGTTTATCTAAACTTGCCAGCTGTGAAACTTGATCAAGTACCGCTAAAAAGCTGTCTGATTGGCCGAGTAAATTATCTTGTTGGCGAAATTGGCTCATATTCCCTAACTCTTAGTCATTTTTACTAACAGTTAGTGTATTTCATAATTAGGGAGAACTAAAGGAATTTGTATTTTTAGTTTAACATTATGAAAATATTACTGTATTTTATGTTTTATAAAGTTGGCAAGCATATTGTAACAGTAACAGCAGACCAATTAAGTTAAACACTACAGAGGTAAATGTTATGGGAATTTTTTCGCGTTTTGCAGATATTGTTAATTCTAATATCAATGCCATTTTAGATAAAGCAGAAGATCCTGAAAAAATGGTACGTTTGATTATCCAAGAGATGGAAGACACATTAGTTGAAGTACGTTCAACCTCTGCGAAAACATTAGCAGAGAAAAAAGAATTAGTACGTCGTGTCGATACATTAAAAGAGCAAGTCGCTCAATGGCAAGATAAAGCCGAGCTGGCATTGAGCAAAGACCGTGATGATCTAGCCCGTGCTGCATTGCTTGAAAAGCAAAAGTCAGCACAAGCGGTTGCTGCTGTTGAAGATGAACTCAGTCACATAGAATCTCACATTGATAAGCTGCAACAGGAAGTAAGTACGCTACAAGACAAGTTAGCGGATGCAAAAGCACGTCAAAAAGCGATTATTTTACGTCAACGCTCAGCTGAGTCACGCCTAGAGGTGAAAAAAGCATTAGACAGCTCTAAAGTTGAAGATGCATTAAATCGCTTTGAGCGCTACGAAACTAAGATTGATGGACTAGAATCACAAGTAGAATCGTACGACTTAGGCAAAAAGTCATTGGCTGATGAAATTGCTGAGTTACAGCAAAACGAAAAAATCGATGATGAATTAGCAGCACTTAAAAAGAAGCTTGCTGATAAATAAAGATAATAAATAAAGGGGGAGTCATCCCCCTATGCTTGATAAATTAATGGATGTGTAGGAGAGGGTTATGTTTGATGCAGAAGTGTTTGTTGCTCCAATTATCATTTTTATGGTTGTGGTAGCACCCCTTTGGTTAATTTTACATTACCGAAGTAAAAAGCAAGTAAGCCAAGGCTTGAGCGAACACGAACACCGCCAGTTACTTGAGCTTGCTCAAAAAGCAGATAAAATGGCTGACCGAGTAGAAACTTTAGAAGCACTACTTGATCAAGAGGCCCCACAGTGGAGGCGTAAGGTATGAGTGCTAAACGTGAACTGCTAAGAGATCCAGCACGTGGTAAAATAGCCGGTGTATGTGCAGGGCTCAGTGATTATTTCAATATGGAATTGTGGTTAGTACGTATTATCGTAGTAACGGCAGTGTTACTAGCTGGTGGCCCGTTGTTTGTTGTGGCTTACATCGCAGCGTGGTTTATTTTAGATAAAAAACCTGCCAATGCACAAAGCAAAACTGATGCGGCAAAACACGAAGATCCTCTTGAAGTAAAATTTAAAGTATGGCAAAAAGGTGAGCCACCACGTCGTGCTTTACAAGATTTAAAAGACCGTTTGGGACGTGTTGATATACGTTTACAAGATATGGAACGTTATGTTACTTCAACCGAGTTTACGGTTAGCCGTGAAATCAATAAGCTGTAAAGGACTTAATAGCACTTTAGCCACCTAATTTATAATGGCGCTGAAGTGCTAGCTCATTATGATAAACACTTCATCTGCAAAAAACGCCTTTAATAAACTCAAAGGTAAGGCTGAAAAAGCTGTTCACCGTAGTTTAGATCAACACGTAAAATTAGCGGTAACTGGCCTCAGTGGCAGTGGTAAAACCGCTTTTATTACCGCTTTAGTAAAGCATTTAACCAGCCAAGCAACAGACAAAAACTTACCGTTTTTTGATGTTATGCAGCAACAGCGCCATATCGCCACAAAAATAGTGCCACAACAAGCGCTGACCATTCCTACATTTGATTACCCTAAAGCCCTGAGTGCTTTATTGCCGCTTGAAGGGCAACCACACTGGCCTGCATCAACCGAGCGCATAAATACTTTACGTCTAGCAATTAAATACCGGAGTGACGCAGGCTTACGTGGTCACTTTGCACCGCAATCAACCTTGTATTTAGACATTATTGATTACCCCGGTGAGTGGCTGCTTGATTTACCCATGCTAGAGCAAAGCTATCAACAGTGGAGTGAGCAGCAATATGCATTACTACAACGCTCGCCTCGGGTTGAAAAGTCGCAGGCATTTTTAACTGCACTGAGCGAGCTTGATTTAACAGCACCAGTAGATGAAAGTGCGCTAAGCGCGATTGCTACGCACTATCAAACACTGTTAGTGAGTCTTAAAAAAGACACTAAATTGGCGATGCTACAACCTGGACGCATGCTGATGCCAGGTGAATTACAAGGTGCACCGTTATTACTGTTTTTCCCAGTTGCGCAGGCTAATGATGAGATGGTTGCAGGGTCTAACTTGGCGCACTTGCAAAAGCGCTTTAATGCTTATGTGAAAGAAGTGGTTAAGCCATTTTATACACAACACTTTCGCAACTTTGATCGGCAAATAGTGCTTGTTGATGTGCTCAGTGCGCTCAATGAAGGGCCTGAGACGCTGCAAGAGCAAGGGGATGTGATCAAACAATTACTTGCGCATTTTAACTATGGCGAAACTGGCTTTTTAAAACGCTTGTTTAAACCCAATATAGATAAACTATTGTTTGCTGCGAATAAGTCAGATCATATTAGTAGTGCACACCATAAAGATTTAGCGCTGTTGTTGGACTCATTAGTGCACGAGCAAAGTAATCACTTAAAATTTGATGGCGTTAAAATAGAAACTATGGCGATGTCATCTATTACGGCAACCATGCCAAAACAAGTGGTTGAGCAAGGTAAAACCCTCAATTGTATTTATGGTAAGCCGTTATCAGAGTCGCAATGGTTGACCTACTTACCACCGCAGCCACCAATGCGCATGCTCAATAAAGATGAGTGGCCAAGCCATGGTTTTGAGTTTTTATCGTTTGCACCGATGCCAAGTCCAGACAAGCAACTAAAACACATTCGTTTAGATCATGTCATGCAGTACCTTTTAGGAGACAAACTAACATGAGCAAGACCGCTTCAGGCTTTCAAGCCGGCAGACGTATTGATACTAGTGAACAGCCAATAGACAATGAACTTACCTTGACCCCAGCTAAAGTGATCGATCAAGGGGAGTATGAATATGAGCACGTTATCGATGAGCCCCAAGATGAAGAGATTGATTTAACCCCTGTTTATAAAAAGTCAAAATGGCAAACTCTGAAAGGGGTGTTTGCGATTAGCTTTATAACTTTAGTGTTAGCTGAATTTATATTTTCTATGGTTGTGACATTTCAGCAATCCATCATCTTAGGCAGCGTATATTTAATTGCAGTGCTCAGTGGCGTGTTGTTATTGGGGCGCTTGTTATGGCGCGAATATAGAATGTTGCGCAGCTTAAAGCGCAATCAATTACATCGTCATGAAGCGGATCGCTTGCTCAATAGCGAACAGGTTGGTGGGGCACTACCTTGGCTTGAAAAACTCAATAAACATCAGCAGTTAACCGGCTTTGATGAGTTTAAAGCAAGCATTGATAGCCATCATAGCGATAAAGAGATCATGACCTTGTACGCCGATAGTTTGTTAGTGAAACAAGATACTCAAGCTAAAAAGCTGATCAACCGTTTTGCCACTGAATCAGGCTTGTTAGTGGCATTAAGTCCATTAGCGCTGGTGGATATGATGGCAGTGCTTTGGCGGGGCACAAAACTGATTGAGCAAATAGGTAAGATTTACGGTATCGGATTTGGTTATGCTAGCCGGATCAAGCTCTATCGTATGTTGATCAAGCAAGTGATGTTTGTTGGCAGTGCTGAGTTAGTATCGGATTTAGCTGCTACAGCGCTCAGTGCTGAATTACTAGGTAAATTATCAGGACGTGCAGCACAAGGCTTAAGCGCGGGTATATTTACCGCACGCATTGGTTATAAAGCGATGGAACTAAGCCGTCCTTTACCACGACTTGAGCATAAGCGCAGCTTGCTTAAAGGTACTGCGCAATTGATTGCCAGCAAAATTATGAGCCGCAAAGCTTCGCCGTCAGGAGCTGGCACGAAAGAAACGAGCTGACAATAAATCTGTACAGTGGTGAACGGCCACTGTACTAACTACATCCAAATTTATAGCCATCTGAGCATCTGGCATGCTTGTGCTTTATCCTGCGATACGTTTTGATTATGGGATCAATAATAATCAAAAAAGATCAGACAATGAACAAACTCCACATCGACAGCCAATGTATCCATGGACCAGAAAAAGCCAATGATCCGCATGGTGCACTTACTGCTCCTTTATACCAAACTTCAACGTTTCATTTTAGCAGTGCCGCGCAAGGTGCAGCACGTTTTGCTGGTGAAGAACCGGGCTATATTTATACCCGTTTAGGTAACCCGACGACGACAGAGCTTGAACAAAAAGTCGCACAACTTGAAAGTTGCGAAGCCGCTGCAGCAACAGCCACAGGAATGGGCGCGGTTTCTGCATCGGTATTAAGTTTTTTATCGCAAGGCGATCATTTAGTCGCATCAAGCGCTTTGTATGGCTGTACGTTTGCTTTCTTCGCACATATGTTGCCGCGTTGGGGGATTGAAGTGACGTTTGTAGATATGACCGATGAGCAGCAATTACGCGATGCAATTAAACCAAATTCAAAAATGATTTTTGCCGAAACCCCAGTTAATCCAACTATGGCGGTAATTGATTTAGCGTTAATAGGACAAGTGGCAAAACAACACAATTTGATCAGTGTAATAGATAACACCTTTCTCACGCCGTTACTGCAAAAGCCAATTGATTATGGCATTGATTTAATTGTTCACAGTGCTACTAAATATTTAAATGGTCACGGTGATGTTGTGGCTGGTTTGGTGTGTGGCAGTCAAGAGCACATTACATTAATTAAAATGACCGTACTTAAAGATATTGGTGCAACAATCAGTCCACACGATGCATGGCTTATTAATCGTGGTTTAAAAACCTTAGCGATACGAATGCAGCGTCATTGTGAAAGTGCGCAAATTATTGCTGAATTTTTAGAGCAGCATCCCCAAGTTAATACCGTTTATTACCCCGGACTTGCATCTCACCCAGGGTTTAAGTTTATCGGTAAGCAAATGAAAGCGGCTGGTGGCGTTATTGCCTTTGAATTAAAAGGCAGCCTAAAAGATGGCGAGCAGTTTATTAATAATACCCAATTGTGCACACTCGCCGTGAGTTTAGGAGACGCCGAAACACTCATTCAACATCCGGCATCGATGACTCATTCACCGTATTCACCCGAAGAAAGAGCAGCTGCGGGTATTAGCGATGGTCTGATCAGACTATCTGTTGGCCTTGAAGATGTTAACGATATAATTAACGACCTTAACCGCGCTTTTACTTTTATTGTATAGGCTGTAAATTTAATCTTACAATTTACATTGCTTCTAGCCCTTTAAAAATAGCACTGTAAACTTTTTGATATTAAAGTGTAATGTTTGGTGTACAAAAGGCGGTTTGGTGCTAATAGTTGATATTGTCTCAGCTATTAAACTTTGCCTTACATTTGCTTAGTATCTCCTTAACAGGTTGACACCGATATCGGTTTAACACTAAGAAGGTTATTATGGCTAAAGCAAGTAAATACACCTCCAAGACACCAGATGAAAATGGCGTTATCCATTGGAGCGAAGCAGAAAATAAAATATGGTCAGAATTAGTCGCACGCCAACTAAAATGTATTGCAGGCAAAGCTTGCAATGAATACATGGAAGGGCTTGAAAAAATAAACCTGCCTCATGACCGTATTCCGCAGTTAAGTGAGCTTAATGAAGTATTACTAGCGACTACCGGCTGGCAAGTTACGCCTGTGCCAGCTTTAATCGACTTTGATGAATTCTTTCGTTTATTAGCAAATAAGCAATTTCCAGTCGCAACCTTTATTCGTAGCCGTGAAGAGTTTGATTACCTGCAAGAACCTGATATTTTTCATGAAATATTTGGTCATTGTGCAATGCTTACTAATCCTGATTTTGCCAAGTTTACGCATAAATATGGCCAGTTAGGTTACGCTGCCGAGAAAAAAGATCGGGTTTACCTTGCCCGTATGTATTGGTTTACGGTTGAGTTTGGCCTAATGCAAACAGATGATGGCCTGCGTATTTATGGTGGCGGTATTTTATCAAGTCCAGGTGAAACACAATACGTGTATTCAGATAAGCCCGAGATCAACCCGATGAATGTATTGGATGTATTACGCACGCCGTACCGAATTGATATTATGCAGCCTTTGTACTACACCATTAATTCTATCCATGATTTATTTGATATTTCACAGCTGGATATTATGGCGTTAGTTGCGCAAGCAAAAGAATTAGGGTTACATGACCCAAAATTTTCTCCTAAAGAAAAATTAGCAAGTTAAGGATTTAAGATGTCATCATTAAGCGCACAAAAATGTGAAGCCTGTCACGTAGACGCTCCACAAGTATCAGATATCGAGTTAGCTGAATTAATTAAAATGATCCCAGATTGGGTGCCTGAAGTACGCGACGGTATTATGCAATTAGAGCGTGTTTATAAATTTAAAAACTTTAAACAAGCCATCGCTTTTACTAATAAAGTAGGTGATATGGCTGAAGATGAAGGCCATCACCCGGGCTTGCTAACAGAGTGGGGCAAAGTAACGGTAACGTGGTGGAGCCATTCAATTAAAGGCTTACACAAAAATGATTTTATTTGCGCTGCCAAAACAGATGAAGTTTTCGCTGCTCTATAAATAAAACACAGCAATTGTTCTGCCCAAAGAACATGAAAGGCGCTTAATTAGCGCCTTTTTTATTGTTTTAAGCTTTGGTTATTACATTTTATATCGCAGCAAAGTTAACCCCTGCGGCGAAGTTTGCTACAATCGCTCGTCTTTACTCAAATTTTATAAGGTAGTCGCGGGTGGTTAACCTAGGTCAATTGTTTGGTGAACTAAAAACGTGTTTAAGAAAAGATCAATTCATCTTTAAAAAACGCCTTCACGGCATAAAAAAAATAACCGATGAAACAAAACAAGCAGCCGTGATTGAAAAAATCACTGCAGATATAACACGTAGCCAACAATTGCGAGAGGTGCGCTTAGCTCAGTTACCTAAAGTAACTTACCCTGAGCAGCTCCCCGTCAGTCAGAAAAAAGACGACATTAAAGAGGCTATCGCCAATAACCAAGTGGTTATTATCGCGGGTGAAACCGGCTCAGGTAAAACCACGCAAATTCCTAAAATGTGTTTAGAACTTGGCCGTGGCGTTGATGGTTATATCGGTCACACCCAACCAAGACGTTTGGCTGCGCGCAGTGTCGCGGATCGGATTGCTCATGAAATGCAATGTGAACTTGGCCAGCAAGTGGGTTTTAAAATTCGTTTTAGCGATCAAGTATCAAATAACAGCTATATAAAGTTGATGACTGACGGTATTTTACTGGCGGAAATTCAACAAGACCGATTTTTAAACCTGTATGACACCATTATTATTGATGAAGCTCATGAACGTAGTTTAAACATTGATTTTATTTTAGGTTATTTGAAAAACCTATTACCAAAGCGTCCTGATTTAAAAATAATTATTACCTCTGCGACCATTGATCCAGAGCGATTCTCAAAGCATTTTAATGATGCACCGATTATTGAAGTGTCAGGACGAACATTTCCGGTGGATGTGCGTTATCGTCCTTTGGTTGAAATTGATAAAAATGATATGGAGGCTGAAGGCGACCAGCTGCAAGGTATTTTTGATGCCGTTGATGAGCTGTGCCAAGAAGGCCCAGGCGATATTTTAATCTTCTTAAATGGTGAACGGGAAATACGCGATACTGCTGATGCCCTTAGTAAACGTAATTTAAAAGGAGCGGATGTTTTACCTTTGTATTCGCGCCTTTCTAACGCAGAACAAAACCGTATTTTTGCTCCCCATAGTCGTCGTCATATTATTTTATCGACCAACGTTGCTGAAACCTCACTTACTGTGCCGGGTATTCGATACGTTATTGATCCTGGTACCGCGCGGATTAGCCGTTATAGTTATCGTACTAAAGTGCAGCGTTTACCGATTGAGCCAATATCACAAGCCAGTGCCAATCAGCGAAAAGGCCGCTGTGGCCGTGTGGAAGCGGGTATTTGTATTCGTTTATATGCTGAAGATGATTTTAATTCGCGCCCAGAGTTTACTGATCCAGAAATACTACGTACTAACTTAGCCTCCGTTATTTTAAAAATGCTTGGCTTAGGGTTGGGCGATATGGCCGAGTTCCCATTTGTACAAGCACCAGATAGCCGTAATATCAACGATGGCTTAACGTTACTAGAGGAACTTGAAGCGGTTAAACCCACTCGTCATAATAGCAATACACAGCTTACTAAATCGGGTATTGAACTGAGCCGCTTACCGGTTGACCCGCGTTTAGCTAAAATGGTACTAACAGCACAAAAGCTGGGTGCGCTGCGTGAAGTGATTATTATTGTGGCGGCGTTATCGATTCAAGATCCACGCGAGCGCCCGCAAGAAAAACGCGCTGCTGCAAACGAAAAGCATGGCCGTTTTGACGATCCTGATTCAGATTTCATCGCCTTTTTAAATTTATGGAATTACTTAGAAGAGCAGCAAAGTGAGCTAAGTAACAGCCAATTCAGAAAGCTGTGCCAAAAGGATATGCTCGCTTATATGCGTATTCGTGAGTGGCAAGATATCGTTTATCAGCTCAGTACTGTGTGCAATGAAATGGGCATGAAAGCGACCAGCAATGTTGCCGATGGCGATAAAATCCATCAAGCGCTATTGAGTGGCATGCTCAGTCACATTGGTTTTAAAGATGAAAAGCAAGTATATAAAGGCGCTCGCAACAGTCAGTTTCATGTATTCCCAGGCTCTGGATTATTTAAGAAAAGCCCAAAATGGTTGATGTCGGCAGAGCTGGTTGAAACCAGTAAATTATATGCACGTATTAATGCCAAAATTAACATCGATTGGGTTGAACCATTAGCACAACACTTAGTAAAACGCAGTTACAGTGAGCCGCATTGGGAGAAAAAGCCCGGCGCAGTGATCGCTTTCGAACAGCAGGTATTATACGGGCTGATCATAGTGTCAAAGCGTCGCTGTGTGTACAGTAACATTGACCCGAAAGTTAGCCGCCAGTTGTTTATTCGCAGTGCATTAGTAGAGCAAGATTTAGGTCAAAATGAAGGGTTTTTGCAGTTTAATCGCGAACTGATTGAAGATATTCAAACTCTAGAAAATAAAAGCCGCCGTCGTGATATTTTAGTTGATGAGCAAACCTTATATGAGTTTTACGATAAGAAAATTCCTGCTCAAATAAACAGTCGTGCAGCATTTAATAAATGGTATAAAACGCAAAAGCAGCAGGATAAACATTACTTGCAAATGACACGTGATGATTTAATGCAACATGGTGCTGATAGTGTTACTGAGTTTGATTACCCCGATGTATGGCAACAAGGCAATTTAATGTTGCCGTTGAGCTATCATTTTGATCCAGGCCAAGCGGTCGATGGGGTTGCAGTGCATATTCCGGTGGCCTTACTAAACCAAGTAGAAGAAGCTGGCTTTGACTGGCATATTCCGGCATTTCGTCATGAGTTGATCACCGGTTTAATTAAATCTTTACCTAAATCACTACGTCGTAATTTTGTGCCTGCGCCAAATTACGCAGATGCGGTTCTTGCAGCAACCGAGCCTATGCAAGGTAACTTCATTGAGGCACTCAGTACGCGTTTATTACGTATGACAGGTGTAAAAGTTGATCCAGAGGCCTGGGATTTAACCACCCTTGCGACTCACTTAAGACTGCAATTTGAAGTTCGTGATGAAAAAGATAATGTACTTGCCCGAGGTATGGATTTAGCGAAACTCAAAGCGCAATTGCAGGGTAAAGTGACGCAAACGCTGTCTAAAGTGGCAGATAAAGGCATTGAAAAAGCTGACCTATTGCAATGGGATTTTGGCAAGTTACCGGTATCCTATGTGAAAAAACAAGGCCAGTATGAAATCAAAGCGTACCCTGCGCTGGTAGATAAAAAATCATCGGCGGCAGTGGAGCTATTTGATAACGAAGTTAAAGCGCAAACTGCCCATCAGCAGGGGTTACGCCGTTTGGTATTACTGAATGTACCTTCGCCGATAAAATATTTGCAACAAAACTTACCCAATAAGGCTAAATTAGGTCTATATTTTAATCCGTTTGGTAAGGTTGCTGATTTAATTGATGACTGTATTGCCGCAGGCGTTGACAGTTTATTGGTAAAATTAGGCGATGTACGCACCGAACAAGCGTTTGAGCAAGTAAAAGAGCACGTGCGCGGTGAGCTCGGCGATGCGGTTGTTGCTATTGCAACCCAAGTTGAGCAAGTGTTGAGTATTGCGCATGCGTTACATAAAAAAATGAAAGGGCGAGTTGATTTAACCATGATCACTGCACATGGAGATATAAAAAGCCAACTGGGATCTTTGGTATTCAAAGGCTTTGTTTCAAATCATGGCGCAGACAAACTTAGTGATTTAATTCGTTACTTAAAAGCAATAGAAAAACGCTTAGAAAAGTTGCCAGTTGATCCAAATCGTGACAGATTATGTGTACTTGAGTTAGAAAAGGTTGCTCAAGAGTATCAAAAACAGCTGAAAAAAGTGCCGCCTGGAATGCCTGCTCCGCAACAATTGCAGGATATTTTTTGGATGCAACAAGAGCTTAGAGTATCCTTGTTTGCGCAAACGTTAGGGACACCGTATCCGATTTCAGCTAAGCGTGTATTGAATGCTCTGAAAGAAATTGATTGAGTTTGGTATTTAGTAAACATCGAATACCTTGGAAGGAAATATTTGTTAGATGAGAAGGAACTGATATTAACCATGCGCTCATCCGCTAATACACACCCGCGTTTACTAGTTGTAGATGACGAGTACTTTAATTTTGAAATGCTCAAAGTCGCTTTATCAGCGGATTTTGAGCTCAGTTATGCTGAATCAGGTAAGAGCTGTTTATCGTCGGCTATTGCAAATCCACCGGATGCGATTTTACTCGATGTATGTATGCCCGGCCTAGATGGTTACGACACGTGTCGAATGTTGAAGAACACCCCTGAAACTCGTAATATTCCTGTTGTTATGGTGTCAGGCTTAGAATCCGTACAGGAACAACAAGCTGGTTTTGATGCCGGTTGCGATGCCTATGTGGTGAAGCCTTTTTCGGTCGTGGGGTTATTAGAAAAAATCAATACGGTTGTTTAGGAGTTATTATGCTAAATGAAGATAAACGTAATTTTAGACGTATGCAATTAAATGCACAGGCAAAATTAACCACACTTGAGCCAGTCGCTGATCAACATTTTGATGCTGTATGTGTCGATTTAAGTGCTACTGGGTTGTCACTGCAGTTGGATGAATTACTTGAACTGGGCACCATTGTGAAGGTGAATATTGATTCGACCAGCCCTGCCATTGCACCACTTGATGCAACAGCAAAAGTCGTTCGTGCCAGCAAAGAAAGTGATGGCACGGTAACCGCTGGGCTAGAAATAATGCAGTTTAATTAACCTGATGAACTCAGGTTAATTAGTTGCAGTCAGTTTAGTAAACTTTACAGATCAGGCCTTTTAGGTAAAAACCTTCAGGGTAACTGCCTGCGATTGGATGATCAGCAGCTTGGTTTAAACGCTCCATGATCAACAAATCCTTACCAGCATCAAGGGCTGCATCAGCAACCACTTTTTGAAATAAATTTTGCTCCATTAAACCTGAACATGAGAACGTAAGCAACGTACCACCTGGTTTAAGAATTTGCATGGCAATCATATTGATATCTTTATAGCCACGACACGCACCCGTTAGTTGTGCTTTGTTATCAGCAAATTTAGGTGGGTCCATAACGATAGTATCGAATAACACCCCATCTTCACGGTATTGGCGTAGTAATTTAAATACATCTTGTTTTATGAAGTCAACTTTATCTAAATCAAGATTATTGTGCTCGACATTACGTTTTGCGGTATCAAGCGCGGGTTGCGATACGTCAACGTTAGTAACATGCTCGCAGCCGCCACGCAGTGCATACAATGAAAAGGTACCTGTGTAGCTAAAACAGTTAAGTACTCTTTTATCTTTTGAAAAACGCTCTAATGCAGCACGGCTATCACGTTGATCAAGGTAGAAACCGGTTTTATGACCTTCGAGAATGTCTACTTCAATTTTAAAACCATTTTCTTCAATTAATACTGGCTGCTCAGGCTTATTACCCCATAACACGCCCATAGTCGGCTCTAAGCCTTCTTTGGTGCGCACATCGACATCAGAGCGCTCATACACGTTACAGCCTGGGAAAATAGCGATTAAAGCGCCAACTATTTCACCTTTATGGCGCTCAGCACCGGCACTTAATAACTGACACACTAAAAAGTTGTCAAATTTATCAATGGTTACACCTGGTAAAAAATCAGACTCGGCGGCACATAACCGAAATCCCGTTAAGCCACCTTCAGTAATTACTTGCTCGCGTGCCGCAAAGGCACGACGTAAGCGACGTTCAAAAAAAGCTTGGTCGATGATTTCTGTTTCATCAAAGCTCCAAACACGCGCGCGGATCTGTGAGTGCGGACTGTAAGCCGCTGTAGCTAAAAATTTACCATTACTATCGTGAATGGTCACTGTGTCACCTAAACCTGGCTTACCTTTTATTTTTTTGATGGCTTTTGAAAACAACCATGGGTGTTTTCTTTTTAGTGATTTTTCACGACCAGCTTCTAGGTATACGACAGATGACATTAGGCTTCTCATTACGGATAAATTAAGAGCGTATTTTAGTGAAGCAGGCTCGAACATACAATGAATGTTTTGCACAACAGCCTATAACCGCGGTAAAGTAACAGTAATTCAATGCATTAATTTGAAATTACAGGATTTATGGAACAACGTTTGCCCGTTTTAGTATTATCTGAGCCGTTGCAACAGCTAGAAAATCATTGCCGTGCTTTTATTTTGTCGTTAGTGAGTGCTGATGTCGCCCACGATATTACCCATATTGAACGAGTCGTGCGTGTTGCAAAACAGCTCTGCTTTGCTGAAGATGCTTCGATGGACGTGGTGTTACCCGCAGCATGGTTGCATGACTGTGTTGCAGTGGCTAAAAACCACCCGGATCGCGCTAAAGCTTCAACAATGGCCGCAGATAAAGCAATTTCATTTTTAGCGTCAATAGGGTATGACTCGCAATATTTTGATGCCATTCATCATGCTATTGTAGCCCATAGTTTTAGCGCTAACATTGCAATTGAAAGTGTGGAAGCACAAATCGTTCAAGATGCTGATCGTATGGATGCCTTAGGAGCAATTGGTGTCAGCCGCTGTATGAAAGTAGGGGGCTCAATCGGACGCAATTTATATCACCCTGACGATCCATTTTGCGCCCACCGCAGCCCGGATGACAGCTTGTATACATTAGATCACTTCTTCATCAAGCTATTACATATTGCACAGAGTATGAATACACCTTCAGCAAAAGCAGAAGCGGTGCGTCGTACTGAATATATGCAGGTATTTATTGAACAACTTAAGTCGGAGATTGGCTAATGGCAATGCCTACTTTATCTGGTGTCGATCATTGCCATTTAAATGTGACTAACCTTGCGCAAGCCGTCACGTGGTACAAAACAGTCCTTGGATTTAATATTGTGCCAGAGCTTGCTTTTTGGGATGAGGGTACTGGGCCTTTAACACTAGAAGATCCTGCGGCAACTATTCGCTTAGCGTTATTTGAGCGAGAGGGCAGTAGTAAAGGGATTGCATTTGGCGCATCTGGAGAGCAGTTTATCGCTTGGCTTAAGCATTTGGCTGACTTAAATATTAAAACCGTGGTTGCTGATCACAAAGTTACATACTCTGTTTATTTTCAGGATTTAAGTGGTAATAGTCATGAAATCACCTCTCATGACTATGCATATATCTCGGCCAACATCTAGCATATGGTTAGCCTTGGTAGGCAGAGTACACTGCTAAAACAGCATCTAGCTGGCCTTCAAATAGTGCGATAAGCTGAGGATCAAAGTGTTTACCAGCTTGCTCGCGCATATGACTTATGGCTTCATCAACGCTCCAAGCTTGCTTATAGGGACGTTTAGAGGTAAGTGCATCGAATACATCGGCGATTGCCACAATACGTCCTTCAATCGAAATTTCCTCACCTTTAAGACCGTTTGGATAACCTGATCCATCCCATTTTTCATGATGCTCCATCGCAAGTATATAGGCGAGCTGCAATAACGGCGATGACGAGTTTGCTAAAATTTTAGCGCCGATTTTGGCATGCTGTTTCATGTGTTCAAATTCTTCGGCTGTTAATTTCCCTGGTTTAAGCAAGATTGCATCGGGAATGCCGATTTTACCAATGTCATGCATCGGCGCTGCTTGTTTGAGAAGCTCAGCATGTTGTTCAGTCATTCCATAGGCTAGTGCTAAAATTTTACTGTATTTACTCATGCGCACAATATGCTCGCCAGTATCGGTGTCTTTATACTCGGCAGCGCACCCTAAACGATGGACTAAATCAACGTGAGCCAACTTTAGCTGCTCAGCCTGAACTAGGGATAAATGAGTTTTAACACGCGCTCTTACGATTGCAGGACTAATAGGCTTGGTTATGTAATCTACCGCGCCAATTTCAAAACCTTTAAACTCATCACTTTCATCCGCAAGTGCAGTCACAAAAATGACTGGAATATGCTCAGTAGCAGGGTTTTGTTTAAGCAGCTGACATACTTCAAAACCACTCATATTTGGCATCATAATATCGAGTAGAATGAGTTTGGGTGGCTCTTTTTCAACTAACGCGAGCGCGGCATCACCCGATTTAGCAAAAGAGAGGCGATATTGATTCCCTAATACTTCGCGCATGACTTTAAGGTTGGCGGGTTCATCATCAACAATAAGAATTCGTGGGCGTTCGGTTATTAAGTCCATCAGTGTGTTTCCAAATTTGCTGCCTGATTGAGCAGCTCTATTAATGCAATAAGAGTACTCTGGGCATTGTCAAAGTCAAACTGGTCGAAATATTCGATTAATGCATCCACATCACTTTGATAAGTAGCGGGGGCATTGTCTGCTAATGTTGCTAACAACTCATCATTGAGCTCTGCATTTTCTGCGTCTTTACGCAGTTGTTCACACAGTATTTTAAATTCGCTGAGCGATAGTACTTGGGTATTTTTTTCGCTGCTTTGCACTGCTATACAGCTGCTGGTTTTTCTAGCTAACAACTCATTGACCGCATTAAACTCTATCTGCAATTGCTGAATTATTTGCGCCTGCTGCTCAGGGGCTTGGCTGTTTTCTAAGGTTGAAAGTAGGGCCATCATAGTCGGTAAACCTAAATTACCAGATAAGCCTTTAAGGGTATGTAATGTGCCATTAATATCTTTTAAGGCATTTAGTCCATCATTAAAGATAATGTCACATGTTGCCTGCTGCTCTTTAAAAAAACGGTGTATTTCGCTCAGCTGTTTACACTTACTGCCCCAAAGTTGCTGTCCTTTTTTAAAATCAATATGCTGTGCTGCGGGATCAATGTGAGCAATTTGCGTTTCTATATTTAAACCAAAGCCAAGCACTTGCGCAATCTCTTGATTCAATTGATTGATATCAACAGGCTTATTGGCGAAGCCATTCATACCCGCTTTTCTAGCCGTTAATTTATCTTGCTGTAAGACACTGGCGGTGAGCGCAATGATCGGAGTCTTTTTTAGCTGTCGTTGTTGCTCAATTTCACGAATTTTTTCGGTCGCGGCAATACCGTCACATTCAGGCATATGGATATCCATTAAAATGACATCAAAATCTTGTTTTTCAAAAATAGCGATCGCTTCTAAGCCGTTGCTTGCAGAGCTAATCGTATGCTGATCTCGCGACAATAATAACTGTAGTAGCTCAACATTTTGTGCTATATCATCAACGACTAAAATGCGCAGCTTAGGTAATTGCGTATGCAACTTATCAAAGTAATTGACTTGGGTTTCATCACCGACCTCTAAAGGCAATGAAAAATAAAAGCAGCTGCCTTTATCTTCTTCACTGACTACGTTGATTATGCCACCCATCAGCTCAACGAGTTGCTTACTGATAGTAGTACCAAGTCCAGTGCCACCAAAACGACGTGTAGTAGTCCCGTCAGCTTGTTCAAAAGGCTGAAATACCGCTTTAAGACGATCTTTAGCAATACCAATACCGGTATCTTGTACTTCAAAAAATAAGTAATTATTTTGTGTCGTACTGACAGTGACATTCACTGAGCCCTGAGCTGTAAACTTAACTGCATTACCAATTAAATTTGTTAAAACTTGGCGAATTCGGTCTGGATCACCGTAATAAGTAGGGTGAACAGACTCTTTGATGGTAAGTGTTAGTTCTAGATCTTTCTTTTTTGCTTCTAACCAAAATGTAGAAATAATACTATCAAGCACCGCTTGAAGATTAAAATGCACTAATTCAATGGTCAGCTTACCTTTTTCAAGTTTTGCAGAATCCAATATTTCATTTAATAGCCGTAACAGCGAGCGAGCCGCATTATTTACGATAATTAAGTGCTTTTGTTGGTCTTGATCAAGTGGGGTATCCATCAATAAATCACTAAAGCCAATAATCGAATTCATCGGTGTGCGAATTTCGTGACTCATATTCGCCATAAATGACTGTTTGGCTTGAGCTGCATCTTCGGCGGCTATTTTCGCCAACTTTAATTTATCTTCGTATTCACGACGTTCACTAATATCGATAATAACGCCGTCGATCCAAATCGCTTCACCTTGCTTGTTGAACTCAAAGCTACCTTTCTCAAGCACCCAAATTAGCTTGCCACTTCGATGACGTAGTCGGTATTCAATTGAGTATTGCGATTTAGCAGCGATCGCTTGCTCGACCGATTTATTGATGCGTTTGTTATCATCTTTAAAAATCAAATCACTAAACTGAATATGCTGATTGATAAATTCCGATGGGACATAGCCAGTTACTTCATTAATGCTAGGGCTAATAAAAATCATGCTCCAGCTTTTATCCAACTGGCAGCGAAATACCACGCCAGGCATATTATTCATCAGCGAGCGGTATTGTTGTTCTTTCGCTATGAGGTTTTGTTGTAGTTTGCGTTGCTCAGTCAAGTCAGTAATAAAGCCAACAAATATTGACTCTTGTCCTGGCTGGTTTGCTTCACCAATACCTAAGCGAATAGGAAATAGGTGACCTTGTTTATGTTTAGCAAGAACATCACGATTGACGCCAATAACTTTACCTAAATCGATGTGATGTGCCTTTAATAGATATTCATCATGCTCGGCTGCGATATCATCTGCCATCAGCATTTTTATGTTTTTACCCTTTACATCAGTGCTATGCCAGCCGAAAATATTCTCTGCAGCGTTATTAAAGCTTAAGATAATACCGCGATTGTTAATTGTTACTATGCCATCTATAGCGGTCGATAAAATAGCCTCTAAGCGAGATTCATTCCCTGTTTTTTCTTCAAGTAACATGCGATAGCGTACCATACCGTTAATGATAGCAACTATCGCGGTTAGAATAATGGTGGCGAACACTACGCTAATAGCAACAAATGTAAGTTCTGAGCTGGCGCTGTCATTACCAATCAATGGCGAGGTTGCAACAAACCGTGTTGCTGCCATTCCCATGTAATGCATACCTGCAACAGCAAAACCCAAAATGATTGCGCTGATCAACCGCGTCTGCAAAGAATTTAGTGTTGGGAGGTGCTTTTTAATATTAAAGCGAGCATATAAAGATATAAACGCCAGTACAACGGCAACGATAATTGACAACCCAAACATCAATGGATCGTAGCGTAGCAGCGGGCTCAATTCCATTGCTGCCATACCACTGTAATGCATAGTGCCGATACCTGCGCCGAGTAGTACCGAGGGCAGTATTAAACTGAAAATAGTGGCGTTATTTTTTACTAATAATGACACGCCAGTTAGGCAGGCTAAAAATGCTGGAATGAAAGATAAAAAGGTGAGTGTTGGGTCGTAGCTGATATTTGTACACAGTGAAAATGCCAACATACCAATAAAATGCATACTCCAAATACCGCCAGAAAGTACCAAGGAAGCCGTTGAGTTGGCTAATTTTTGATAACTTTTGAAGCGTGTTTCTTTGGCCAGATCGATCATGTAAGTTGCAAAAAATGCAGAGAAAATAGCCGTTAAAACAGACAGAGCGACTAAAAATGGGTCATAAACACCATTAATAAGAAGGCTCGGATCGTGATCGGTAATAAAAAAAGCGGTAAGCATAACGACTCAATACACTGTTATTTCAGTAATAACTAATATCACCTGAAATATATGTTAAGACAATTAATTAATTTTGCGCAAATGCCTGTTATTTGTTTACATATTTAGCTGCAAAATTTAACAAAATCAAAAACTTTTTAAAATCAATTCGCTAAGTTTCATTGTGCGTAATGATAGCATCATTTATAACCAGTTTTATAGCAGGTATTTAGCTGAACTATTTATTTTCGCAGATAAAGTAATCGGTAATTATCGGGTCATACGTTTGACAAATACGACTACGAATAGTGCCAGAGAGAAACTCCCGCAAAACGCTTCAACTGCAGCAACGAATCGGGAGAAACCAACCGGAGTAATATCGCCATATCCTAAGGTTGTAAAAGTAACCACGCTAAAATAAAAGCTATTAAGTAGGGCTAATAAATTATCACTTAATGTTGCCGCCGGATTGAACTGCATAATACGACCAGCATCCATCACCCCAAAAATAAAATAACACAGGGCGCAGCAGATGATCAGTGACAAACTAAAACGGATCACATTTTCAGGCTTTTCACCATACCCGCACAACATATCAATACAGCTCGAGGCTAATCGTTTTTTTGAACCCCGTGGATATTGTGCGTGACGCATCCGCAGTTCTTTGTACGTGAAATTACCCGCCAGTTCAAATAAGCCTTGTTGTTCTGATGCTTTACGTAAATTGCGAAATATTTCTTCTGATTGTTCAAATAAGTCAAGGGCTGCGCTTTTATCTGTATGTTTAAGCGCTGCTTTAGCTTGTTTTTCCTGTAATAGTTCAGCGCCTAGCTCAATGTTATCAATACGGGTGTTGTTTAGTTTTATACCCAATAAATTTGTATCTTGTAGGTTGCAGTAATGCAGGCTTGCTTCGTGCAAGTTGGCTTTCATCAGTGAACTGTGGGCTATTTTATTATTAAACAGGTGAGCGTTGGTGAGCGTTGCACGATAAAAATTACTGTAAGATAAATCAAAACCATCCTCATCATCTTGTTTTATCAAATTAAGCCCATTGAGGTTAGCGCGTTTTAATTGCAATCCCTGTAATAATCCTCCCTTTTTTGCATAGCGCTCTAATTTTTGGGTCAGATCTAAGCCTGACTTATCAAATTTGGCATCATGCCAAAAACAAAAACCTGAGCCCATGTCTGTTTCTTGACAATGATGGCCATCGGGAGAGGTATAACGACAACAAGGCTTATCAGGCATGTTTGATATCGCTTTATTTAATTCTACTTAGTTATAGATTAGCAGTTATTTTGCAAGGTATTATAGTGACCTGTTAATTAGTTCAATGACTGTCGGTCAATTACAAGAGTTAGGTTTGTTTGAATATACATTAAAACGTAGTCGCCGCCGCAAAACTGTCGCTATCAAAGTCCAGCAACAAAGTGTCACAGTTTATGCGCCTGTTGGGGTTGCTAAAAAGGAACTTGAAAGCTGGCTGCTAAGTAAAACTGACTGGATCAATGCGCAAATTAATAAGCAAAGTCAAATGCTTGATACTCGCCAATACCCATTACAAGATAATCGCGTACTGGTTTTTTCACAACCTATGATACTGACTTATGGTGTCAGCTCGCGCAGCGCATGGCAGCTAGTAAAAAATCAGCAGGGGAATGTGTTACAGCTAAATCTTTCTGGACGGGTTAAGCATCAGCAGCCAATGTACCAAACCTTGCTCGAAAGTTTTTTACATGAGCAATTAGAAAATTATATTGAAATGCGTGTACATGCTTATTGCCTAAAAATGGCAGAGGCTTTACCTAGCAGTATTCGCATTCATACTTATAAGCGTCGTTGGGGCAGTTGTAATCGACGACGAGAATTGACCTTTAATTTGTTATTAGCCAGTGCGCCGCAGAGTATTATTGATTATGTAATTGTGCATGAACTAGCTCACTTGAAATATTTAAATCACAGTGCCGCATTTTGGCAGCGCGTCAGTGAGTTTTATCCTGATTATAAGCAAGCAACAAAATGGTTAAGGCAACACGGTGCGAGTTTACAATGGGTAGTCGAATGAGTTAGCGAGGATAAAGTTACCGAGGGTAACGTGAGCGAGGATAAAGTTACCGAGGATAAAGTTAGCGAGGATAAAGTTAGCGAGGGTAAAGTTAC
>NZ_JACJEI010000037.1:0-44432 GCF_014163985.1 Pseudoalteromonas sp. SR41-4
GATAAATACAGTGATAACAAGGCGTAAATTTTGACATGTAGTTGTTCTACTTGAAAAAATTATAACGCAGTTAGCGCTTTATTTAGCTCGCTAGAATGGTTAAATATTTAAGTCGATTGGTATAATCAAGCTATGGTGATCACTTTAACGTTGAGCAATCTTAATCTTTTAACTTTACCCTCACTAGCCTTCTAATTCGATAACTTTACCCTAACTAACTTACTATCTCTAAAAACCAAAACGGGTTGCAGCCCGAAGGTTGCAACCCGTTTTTTTGCGTTGATAAACAGCGCGTATTAGTTAAGTTTTTCTCTAATACGTGCAGATTTACCAGAACGCTCACGTAGATAGTAAAGTTTCGCACGGCGAACTGCACCGCGACGCTTAACTGCTACGCTATCGATAAGAGGGCTGTGCGTTTGGAATACACGCTCAACACCTTCACCGTTCGAAATTTTACGAACTGTGAATGCTGAGTGAAGACCACGGTTACGCTTAGCGATTACAACACCTTCAAAGGCCTGTAGACGCTCTTTAGCACCTTCTTTTACTTTTACCTGTACAACCACTGTATCACCAGGGCCAAATGCAGGTACGTCTGTTTTAAGCTGCTCATCTTCAAGCGCTTTAATAATATTTTGGTTTACTTTTGCCATTATGTTTCTCACTTTCCTAGGTGTAACTGTCTTCTAGCCACAAGCTTTTTGGTACTCTTGCTGAAATTTCGCGAGTAATACCGCTTGCTCCTCAGTCAGAGCTAGGTTATGCAACAAGTCAGGACGGCGTAACCAAGTTCTGCCTAATGACTGCATCAGCCGCCATTTTGCTATCTCTTGGTGGTTTCCGCTGAGTAATACAGCAGGCACCTGTTTGTCGTCCAATGTTTCTGGCCGTGTATAGTGAGGACAATCCAGCAAGCCATCCGAAAATGAGTCTTGCTCTGCTGACTGGTTGTGTCCTAATACGCCCGGCACTAATCGCGCTACTGCGTCAATTAATGTCATGGCTGGTAGTTCACCACCACTCAAAATAAAATCACCAATTGACCATTCTTCGTCAACGTATGATTCTATTATTCTCTCGTCTATACCTTCATAGCGACCGGCAATTAAAATCAGTTTTTTAGAGCTTGCGAGTTCGCTTGCCCCTTGCTGATCTAATTTGCGCCCTTGCGGGGACATATAAATTACTTTTGCACCATCGCCTGCCGCCTGTTTGGCGTCAAGAATGGCTTGCTTTAGTGGTTCAACCATCATTAACATACCTGGACCGCCCCCGTAAGGACGATCATCCACGGTCCTATGCTTATCAATAGCATAATCTCGTGGGTTCCAGCAGTTAAAGTCGATCAGACCATTTTTTACTGCTCGACCAGTTACACCTTGCGTTGTAATGGCATCAAACATGTCCGGGAAAAGGCTGATAACCCCTACCCACAACGAACTCGTTTGACTCATTAAAAGCCAGGATCCCAGTCTACTGTAATTTCTTTTACATCGTGCTTAATCTCTTTGATAACTGAATCAGTTAAAAACGGAATTAAACGCTCTGCTTGGCCAAATGCATCTTTATTGTTTGCTTTCACAACCAATACGTCATTTGAGCCTGTCTCCATCAGGTCATCAACTATGCCTAAGTCATAACCTTTATCGGTTACAACAGACATGCCAATGAGATCTCGCCAATAGAACTCACCTTGCGGGAGTTCTGGTAATTGCGCTGCATCCATTGAGATTTCTGCATGGGTATAAGCCATTGCTTCGTCTCGATCGTTTACTTGCGCAAATTTAGCGATAAAGCCTTTGTTGTGGCGACGCCAGTCGACCACTTCTAAGGTCTGCCATTTACCTTGCTGCCCTATCAACCACGGGCTGAAATCGAAGATCCCTATGGGATCATCAGTAAATGAATGTACCTTAAGCCAGCCCTTTATACCATATGGGGCACCGAGCTTTCCTACGACAATTATTGATGAGGTGTTCTCTTGACTCATGGTTACACTTACGCCTATTAAGCCGCTTTACGAGCGTCTTTAACTAACTTATTTACGCGATCTGAAAGAGATGCGCCCTGACCTACCCAGTGTTCTACACGAGATAAATCTAAACGTACTTTTTCTTCTTGACCACTAGCAATTGGGTTAAAAAAGCCTACTTTCTCGATGAAGCGACCGTCACGCGAGAAACGGCTATCCGCAACCACAATTTGATAGAAAGGGCGTTTTTTAGCGCCACCACGTTGCAAACGAATAGTTACCATACCGTCCTCTAAATAGATTGACTGTTTTCATTAATAAGATTTACTCCCCAGTATGGGGAGCTGGGGAATTGTACGAGTTTTTAGCAACAATGCAAGTAAGAAGTGACTCGAAATGACTGTTAAGTTGATTAAACTATGATCTACGCGTTAAATCAGGCTATATAGAACTTTCAACGCATAATTTATCTACAAAAAAAGAGGCTATTTGCCTCTCTTTTTAGTTAACTGATTAGCTACATCTGCATGGCGTCAGTTAAAACATTAAAATTTAGGGCCACCGCCACCCATCATTCCTGGTGGTAACATGCCTTTCATGCCGCGCATCATTTTCATCATGCCGCCTTTACCTTTCATTTTTTTCATCATTTTTTGCATCTGCGTAAACTGTTTTAACAGCTTATTGATCTCTTGTACTTGCGTACCAGAGCCCGCTGCAATACGCTTTTTACGAGAGCCTTTAATGATCTCTGGACGTGCACGCTCTTTTTTCGTCATTGAGCTGATGATCGCTTCCATCTGAATAAAGGTTTTATCACCCATCTGACCTTTCACTGCATCAGGCAGGTTTTGCATACCAGGTAATTTATCAAGCATTGACATCATGCCGCCCATGCTTTTCATTTGCTTTAATTGATCAGCAAAATCATCAAGAGTAAAGCCATCACCTTTAAATACTTTTTCAGCAACTTTTGCAGCTTGCTCTTTATCGACTTTCATTTCGACTTCTTCGATCAATGAAAGTACATCCCCCATACCAAGTATACGCGATGCGATACGATCTGGATGGAAAGGCTCAAGCGCATCAGTGCGCTCACCAACACCCATAAACTTAATAGGTTTGCCGGTAATATGACGGATTGATAGTGCAGCACCACCGCGCGCATCACCATCAGTCTTGGTTAGTATCACACCGGTCAGAGGTAATGCTTCATCAAACGCTTTGGCAGTATTGGCAGCATCTTGACCTGTCATGGCATCAACCACAAACAAGGTTTCGATTGGGTTAATAGCATGATGAAGATTTTTAATCTCGTCCATCATGTCATTATCAACATGCAAACGACCTGCGGTATCAACTAATACAACATCGATAAATTTCTTTTTCGCATGAGAAATAGCAGCCTTTGCAATATCAACCGGCTGTTGTGAAATATCACTTGGGAAAAACTCAACACCTACTTCATCGGCCAGTGTTTCCAACTGTTTAATAGCCGCAGGACGATAAACGTCGGCACTGACTACTAATACTGATTTCTTTTTACGTTCTTTTAAAAATTTGGCAAGCTTAGCAACACTGGTCGTTTTACCCGCACCTTGCAGACCCGCCATCATTACAACGGCTGGCGGTTGTGCGTTTAGGCTCAACTCTTCGTTTGCTTCACCCATGGCTTTTTCAAGCTCTTCGCGAACGATTTTAATGAACACTTGCCCAGGACTTAGGCTCTTAGTTACTTCAATACCTACCGCGCGCTCTTTAACTTGTTTAACAAACTCACGAACAACGGGTAAAGCGACGTCGGCTTCTAAAAAAGCCATACGCACTTCGCGTAGTGTATCTTTTATATTGTCTTCAGTAAGGCGTCCACGGCCGCTGATATTCTTTAAGGTTTTACCTAATCGTTCTTGGAGGTTCTCAAACATGTAAAGGTTCCGATCAAACGTGATATACCAATTTCCCAAACAACGTTATTGCCGCAAGTTTAGCACTTACTATTAATAGCGCTGATTTCATATAATCAGTATTAATAAAATTTTAATTAAAAACAGTATACCGTAAATGGTGGCGCACAATACAGTGTTCAAGTGAGCTGTTTGAGTTTCTTTTTACAAACTCTATGCATTTGCCTCACTATAAAATACAATGCCCTTACTCTAACAAGGAATATTTGACTCAAATTGAGTGGCCCAAGCACTATGCTGATTATTAGTTTAACTATTATTGCCAGTTTATTTTATATCTTCGCGACGTCTCACGTGCTGTCTCGGTTATTTCACCAACAAGGTCCGAGCCAAAAGCTGACGGTTATCCTCAGCACGGTGGCAATTTTAGCGCACATGTTATTACTGGTGAATTCAGTGTTTCGCGCCGATGGCCAAGATTTAAGTATTGTTAATGTATCACTATTAACCTGCTGGGTGATTGTGGTCTCTGTCACTACGGTGTCATTAAAATTCCCTGCCACATTATTACTGCCTGTTGTCTATGGCTTTGCTGCTTTGCTAACAATTGCCAGCTTATTTATCCCGCATCATATTTTATTGCAAAGTATTGATGTTGAAATAGGTTTAGTCACTCATATTTCGCTTTCCCTGCTTGCATACTGTGTGTTAATTATTGCCACTTTATATGGCGTACAGTTTTACTTTATTGATAAACGTTTAAAACGAAAAGACTTAGCGATTGTGCATAGCCATTTACCGCCATTAATGGTGGTTGAACGCCAGCTATATCACTTATTAACACTAGGCACGGTTTTGTTAACCTTAGCGTTATTATCTGGTTTTATTTTTCTTGATGGCATGTTTGCTAGTGAATTTATTCATAAAACTGTTTTATCATTAATTGCTTGGGCTATGTTTGCAACGGTGACAATTGGTCACTTAAAGCAAGGCTGGCGTGGGAAACCGGTCGTACTAGCTATCATGGCTGCTGCTTTTGTTTTAACGCTGGCTTATTTTGGCAGTCGTTTTGTGCAAGAGGTGATCCTGAATAAGTTTTAACTTGACTCAGGCAGCTCACTCCCGCTTAATACGCATTGGTTAAATAAAAAAGGATCCTTCTTTGGACGACATCTCTACAAGTGTTTTGTTTATAATACTTGGAATACTCATACTTTGTTCTGCATATTTTTCTGGTTCTGAAACGGGCATTATGTCAATTAACAGAATCCGCTTACGCCACCTTGCTAAAGAAAATCACCGCGCAGCAAAGCGTGTCAACAAACTTTTGAGCCGTCCTGATAGACTTATTGGCCTTATCCTCATCGGTAATAACTTGGTGAATATTGCTGCCGCGCAGGTTGCAACCATTATCGGTATTCGTTTATATGGTGATTTAGGTATCGCTATTGCCACTGGCGCACTAACTTTAGTAGTGCTTATATTTGCAGAAGTAACGCCTAAAACGCTAGCTGCGCTTTACCCTGAAAAAGTTGCCTTTCCTAGTTCGGTGATACTCAAAGGGTTACTAAAAATTCTCTTTCCATTTGTCGTCGTCGTTAACTGGATGACCAATGGCATATTACGCCTATTTGGTATTAGTGCTGCACAAATAGATGAGCACAGCATGAGTAAAGAAGAATTAAAAACGGTGCTGAATGAATCGGGTGCGCTGATCCCCGCGCGTCACCAAAGTATGTTGACCTCCATTTTAGATTTAGAACAAGTCACTGTCGAAGATATTATGATCCCGCGCAACGAAATTGTTGCCATTGATATCAATGATGACTGGAAACTAATTAGTAAACAGCTTACCCATGCACAACACACGCGAGTACTTTTATATCGTGACCAAATTGATGATGCGGTAGGCTTTATTCACTCACGGGATGCACTGCGGTTATTAACGAAAGAGCAATTTGATAAACCATCATTGCTTCGCGCAGTTCGTGAGATTTATTTTATTCCTGAAGGTACGTCGCTCAATACTCAGCTATTTAAATTTCAGCAATCAAAAGAGCGTATCGGTTTAGTAGTTGATGAATATGGTGATATTCAAGGATTAGTTACCCTCGAAGATATTCTTGAAGAAGTGGTCGGTGACTTTACCACTACGCAAACACGTACTCCAAGTGAAGAAGTTGTGTCACAAGATGATGGCTCATTTCTAGTTGATGGCGGTGCTAACGTACGCGATCTAAACAAAGAAATGGATTGGGAGTTCCCTCTTGATGGCCCGAAAACATTAAGTGGCTTAATTGTCGAATACTTAGAAGACATTCCTGATGCCAACTTGAGTTTGCGTATTGCAGGCTATCCGATTGAAGTTGTTGAAGTAAAAGAGAACATGATCAAACTGGTGCGCATTCAAGCGAACAAGCGCAAAATATAAGCAATATCTGTAGAGTAACCTATGGTTACTCTACTCCCTCAGCTCATCCCCGCAACAAATTTTTTGTTCATTATTCTCTATAAAGTGTTAATTATTAGGCTATTATATTTGTAACTTTATAGATGTGGAAAATGCAATGGAAGATATCTCTATCGAGACCCTGTACACCAAAGCGATTGAAATGCTAATGACCTATGGCCCTCGATTTTTATTGGCAATCTTTGTTTTAATTGTTGGTTGGTGGTTTGTTGGCCGTATTGCCAGTATGGCTGAAAAATCAATGGCAAAGGTAAAATTTGAAGCCGGATTAAGTCATTTTTTGGTCTCCTTCTTATCGGTTATTTTAAAGTTGCTATTACTGATCTCAGTCGCATCAATGATTGGTATAGAAACAACCTCGTTCATTGCTATGCTCGGTGCTGCAGGCTTAGCGGTCGGTATGGCATTACAAGGCAGCCTAGCGAATTTCGCCGGTGGTGTGCTGATCTTATTTTTTAAACCATTTAAAATTGGTGATGTCATTGAAGCCCAAGGCTATATGGGTAAAGTGGTTGAAATTCAAATATTTGTTACCGTACTACTCACTTATGATAATGAAAAAATTATTATCCCAAATGGTGCACTTTCTAATGGCTGTGTAAAAAACAAGTTTGCAGAACCAACTCGCCGCGTCGATATTGAGTTTGGTATTAGCTACAGTGATGATGTGCTTAAAGCGCGAGAAGTACTAATGGGCGTGTTAAATAGCTACGAGTTAGTACTCAAAGATGAAGCAAAACAACCGGTTGTGCATGTAAGTCAGCATGGCGATAGCCATATCGGCATGTTGGTCTGGGCATGGGTTGATTCTGAAAATTACTGGCCAGTGTATTTTGGTTTATACGAACGCGTTAAAATTGCCTTCGATAAAGAAAATATTACCATTCCATTCCCACAGCGCGATGTACATATTCATCAATTCCCAGGGAAATAAACTAATACTAAAAAGCCCGCTGTGCGGGCTTTTTAAAATCTTGAATCTTGTCAGATCAGCTAAATAACCTTTCTAACCACCCTTTATCTAAATCGTCTTCACAACGTTTAAGCTGAGCCGCATAGCGACTTGCACGATTTTTTACTTTATTAGCCACTGCCATTAACCACTTTTTATTTTTATAGGTGCCGCGTTTATAACCGCCCCAGCCTTCGTGGTAATTTAGGTATTGCGCGTAGGCATCCCATTTCGAAATGCCATTAACTTTATGAGTTTTATAAACAAACCAGCCCATAAAGTCGATAGCGTCATCAAAATCATCGCGATCGGCGCCGCTATTACCCGTTTCACGAATATAATCAGACCAGGTGGGAGTTTTTGCTTGTGAGTAGCCGTAAGCTGAACTTGCTCGCCCTGTGGGAATGACCCACAAAAAGTATTCCATTGGCGGTGCAGCATCGTGTTTAAAGGAGCTTTCTTGATACATCATGCTCATTAGTACATGTTTAGGTGAGCCCCATTTTTCTTGGGCATCTTTTGCGTCATAGTACCAATCGCTTTTTTCTTCAAAAATTTTACATATATCATTAGGTTGCTTTGGAGGGGCTGTTGCGCAACCAGTTAACAGAGCCCCCAGCGATAAAATAATTAAACTATTTTTCATTTTTTTTGTTGCTCGCTGAACTTTTTATAAAAATATAAGTCATATTTTATGAATGCGCAGTTTAGCATTGTTTATCCCTGAAGAATCTTTACGCAGCCAACTTGGGCTGCGTTTTTTTGCCTGCTTACTTAGCTACAAACTTACTTAGTGGCAAAATAATCATCTAAAAATGCATTAAATGTTTGATTATCAGCGGCTTTCAACTCGCGTTCAGCAATAACTGACTGATCTGCTTGTTGTTTTAAATAGCTGTCTGAATACACTTTATATGGCGTATCTTGATGTTGTTGCTGGTAACTTTTTGCCAACGATAAGGCAAAATAACCATTATCAATACCAGACCCTTTCAGTTGACTAACGTAGCGCCCTGAGTATGTTAATTCAGGATCTGCTATCCATTGGCTTAATCGAGTAATCGTTTCGCTGTAATAGCTAACGCCGTAAGCATTATCCATGTAGGCTGCAACTTGTTGTAACTGTGCGAAGATCTCTGCTCCCCACGTTGCTAGACTGCATGAATTACCAGAGCGGTTTAACATCACTTCTAAAGCGCGACCTTGGCTTACAACCGTATCTAAATTTTCGGTGCTACGCTGTTGCGAATCCCAATCCATTGTTGGAGAATCTTTCAATAAGCAATAAGTCAGAAAAACATCTAGGAAATGAATTTGCTCAATATCAATTCCCGTTGCTGCAAATGGATTTACATCTAGAGCTCGGATTTCAATATACTCAATACCGCCACGTAACAGTGCGTCGGTCGGTGTTTCGCCACTTTTAGCATTGCGCTTAGGACGAATTGGCGAATAAAATTCGTTTTCAATTTGCAATACATTTTTATTCAATTGTTTAGGCTGGGCATCTTTATAATCAGCAAGCTGACCATAAATATCTGACGGTGAATGAATCGCACTTTTTAATCCTGCTACATATTCATCTAGTGAGTTATACAGTACTTTTAGTGATGACTGAGCACTGTTGGTATAACCCAAATTACCTAAGCGCAAAGCTGTACCCACTTCAAGATAAAGCGTACCTTTACCTAATTTTTTAAAAGGAAGATCCGTACTGCGCCCTTGTAAAAATGAATTACACAGCGCTGGCGATGCTCCAAATAAATAACTGATCAGCCATAGTTCTCGCTTGAAGTTACGGATCAGTCCTAAATAACCGGCCGAAATAAACTCTTGTAATGAGCCAGTATCGCCTTTAATCGTTTGTAAGCTCAGCCAAAATGACTCTGGAAACGATATATTAAAGTGCACACCGGCAATCGCTTGCATCATGCTGCCATAACGATTTTTAAGACCTTCGCGGTACAAGGTTTTCATGCGTCCAATATTAGAATCACCAAATTGAGCTAATACAATGTCATCTTGGTGTTCTATAAAACACGGCATACTGATAGGCCATAATAATTCATCGCCCATCTGCGATAGGGTAAACTTTTGTAAGTCTTGTAGCTGATTTAACGTTTCTTCAGCAGATTCACTAACGGGTGTTATAAACTCCAATAAAGACTCAGAAAAATCAGTGGTGATATGCCCGTTAGTTAACGCACAACCAACCCCTTTTGGATGACCTTGCTGTGAAATTACACCATTTGGCTTGATCCGCAACGCTTCTCTTTCAATACCGCGTTGAATGCCTTTAATTGCGTATTTATGCTGTTCTGGGGCTAGCGCTGCTAACGCTTTAGTTAAATCATGTGTAGTCAAAAATGCTTCCTCGAGCCACGTGGCCTAATCCTAAGTCAATGGGGGCAAATTGATAATACTCAAGGTTTAATAATGGCATAACTCTAATTTCCACTATTTACCAAGAAGGTCACCGTATGTTTGTAAAGCAAACTTGCTGCGGGCCGTTAAGCTAACACCCAAATTTTTACTAATCTTGCCATTGTAAGAGCTAATATACAATTGCTTTAATGACACCACTGTTATGCGAGATGCTGACTAATTAATTGTTTACTATCTGCAATCCATCTCTGAGACTTACCGACTTATCAAACTAGAACCATAATATCTATGTATATATTCAGCAATTACACGATTACGAATACAGCTTTTACAAGTTTCTTTGTTCTAGATCACTAAAAAGTTATTTAAGATCAATTTTGCACCTGTGAACACTGAACCTGCTATCATTACGTTTGTATGAACTTTATAATCATCAGTAATAAAGCATGTTTAAGGACTACCTATGCGTCGGGGTCAGCAGTTAATAAACGAAGAAGTCACCTTTTCAGATCACCAGCAGCTCGTCTCTACTACAGATGTACGTGGAGTGATAACCTATGCGAATAAAGAATTTTGCAATATCGCTGGCTTCAACCTTGAAGAACTCATTGGCAAAAATCATAATATTGTTCGCCACCCAGATATGCCCAAAGCGGCATTTAAAGAAATGTGGGAAAAACTTAAGCAAGGCCATTCATGGCGCGGGATGGTAAAGAATCGCTGCAAGGATGGCCGCTATTATTGGGTTGATGCATTTGTTACTCCTATTTTTGAACATGGTCAACTCGTTGGCTATCAATCAGTACGAACAAAACCGAGCGAACAACTAAAACGACGAGCACAAAGCCTATACGCTAAAATAAATGCCGGTAAATCGTTGTCTTCTTGGCGTGAATGGGTCGGTGTTCGCCAAAGTGCAGCCCTACTTATTGGCTTAATTGGTTTAGTACTATTAGCAGCTTTTGTATCTATTTCTGTTGCACTGATAACCGCGCTATTTAGTTTACTAATTATGCTATTAAATTATGATGAATTAGTTTTCACACCAGCAGCACTGAAACAGCTCAAGGTAGATAATGATTCTGTATCCCGCTATGTCTATGTCGGCCATTATCCATTTAGTATTAGTGAATATAACCAGCAAATGCTTAATGCTAAATTACGTACCGTATTAGGACGAGTAAAAGATACGACTGTCACGTTTACCGGTATTGCGGCTAATCTAGACCAACAATCAGCATTAACTGAAAAAGGCATTGCCGCACAAGGACAACGCCTTGGCCAAATGGCCACCGCAATGTCACAAATGAGCGCAACCATAGGTGAAATATCGGGCAACACTCATCATACCGCTGAAAAAGTAAATATTACTTACCAAAGCTGCACTGATATAAAACTACACATTGCAGACAATAGTGCCATGGTGTCTGATCTTGCTTTACAAGTTGAACAAGCGGCAAGTACCGCAAATTCCCTTGCAACCGAGGCGGATAAAATAGGTCAAGTAATGACTGAAATCGAAGGCATTGCAGAGCAAACCAATTTACTGGCATTAAATGCTGCAATTGAAGCCGCGCGTGCTGGTGAACATGGCCGAGGCTTTGCGGTAGTTGCCGATGAAGTGCGTGCATTATCTTCTCGTACTCAACGTGCTACTGCACAAATTCATAGCTCTATTAAAGAAATTCAAGATACCCTGTTTAGCTGGTCCACGGTCATGAAAAACACCAAGGCGCAAGCCGATGAATGTGTAAATACCACCGGACATACCCAAGTTGAACTGGATAGCATCTTCGCGCAAATAAGTGAAATATCGCAACTAGCGACACAAATATCTGCTGCCGCCGAGCAACAACAAGCTGTCAGCCTCGATATTAGCGACAACATTACACAAATAAAAGGTTACAGTGACGAGAACTTAACGTTGAGCTTTAATGTCGCTAAAGGTGCTGCACAGCTTGTCGAAGGCTCACGTAAAGTTAACGATATTTTACTGACTTTTAAGGTTTAATTAAGCGCGGCTAAATGATAGGGGTTTATCTTTAATATTTACTTTATAACTTTTTATTCGCAGCGAGTTTAAGGCCAGCATATTCACTGGCCTTAAAACTCAGTTAATCAGTTAGCGTGATGAGAACACTAAACCATTTTCGTCAGCATCAATTACTATCATGTCACCACTTTGATATTCACCTGCGAGTAACTTCTGCGATAATGGGTTTTCAATGGTATGTTGAATAGCCCGTTTGAGTGGTCGTGCACCATAAACCGGGTCAAAACCACTGGCTGCAATTCGATCAAGAGCTGCATCACTTATTTGTAACAAGTAACCCATTCCTGTTAGGCGCTCACGTAACTTGCTTAACTGAATATCTGCAATCTCTTTGATATGTTCATTAGCAAGTGGGTGGAATACTACGGTTTCATCAATACGGTTAATAAATTCAGGTCTAAACTCATTAACCAAAACCCCCATCACTTTTTCTTTTAACGCTGCATAATCGTTGTTACCGGTTTGCTCTTGAATAATATCTGAGCCTAAATTTGAGGTCATGATGATCACCGTATTTTTAAAATCAACAGTACGACCTTGGCCATCCGTTAAACGACCATCATCTAACACTTGCAGCAGAATATTAAATACATCAGGATGTGCCTTTTCGATTTCATCAAGCAAAATTACAGAATATGGACGACGACGAACAGCTTCTGTTAAGTAGCCACCTTCTTCATAACCAACATAGCCCGGAGGCGCGCCAACTAAGCGAGCAACTGAGTGCTTTTCCATAAACTCAGACATATCAATTCGCACCATCGCGCTTTCAGTATCAAACATATATCCAGCTAACGCTTTAGTAAGCTCAGTTTTACCGACCCCGGTTGGGCCTAAAAATAAAAACGAACCGATTGGCCTATTTGGATCTGCAAGCCCTGCCCGTGAACGACGAATCGCATTCGCCACTGCCACTACCGCTTCGTCTTGACCGATCACTTTATGGTGTAAATGTTCTTCCATTTGCAGCAGTTTTTCACGCTCACCTTGAAGCATGCGCGATACAGGAATACCAGTCCAACGTGAAAGTATCTCAGCAATTTCATCTTCACCCACTTGGTTTTTAAGTAAGCTCATTTCTTGCATTTCAGCTTGTGAAGCTAAGTCGAGTTTACGTTCCAATTCTGGAATGCGGCCGTATTGCAGCTCTGACATACGTTGTAGATCAGTGGCACGGCGGGCAACATCTAAGTCTAATCGCGCTTGTTCAAGTTCAGCCTTAATTACTTGAGTACCTTGCAAAGAGGCTTTCTCAGCTGTCCATACTTCATCAAGTTCACGGTACTGGGCTTCAAGATCGGTGATCAGCTCCTGCATCTCAGAACGACGCTTTTGGCTGGCGTCATCTTTCTCTTTAGCAAGTGCATTATCTTCGAGTTTTAGCTGGATGATACGGCGCTCTAATTTATCTAATGATTCTGGTTTTGAATCGATTTGTAGGCGAATAGACGAACCCGCTTCATCAATTAAATCAATGGCTTTATCCGGTAGCTGGCGATCGCTAATGTAGCGGTGCGATAAATGCGCTGCGGCAACAATGGCTGGATCGGTAATTTCAACACAGTGATGTAACTCGTAACGCTCTTTCAAGCCTCGAAGAATCGCTATGGTATCTTCTACTGATGGTTCTTCAACAAGCACCTTTTGAAAACGACGTTCTAAAGCGGCATCTTTTTCAATATATTTACGATACTCATCAAGGGTTGTAGCACCGACACAATGCAGTTCACCTCGAGCCAATGCAGGTTTGAGCATATTACCCGCATCCATTGCACCATCAGATTTACCGGCGCCCACCATAGTATGAATTTCGTCAATAAACAAAATCACTTGGCCTTCTTCTTTAGCCAATTCATTAAGCACTGACTTTAAACGTTCTTCAAACTCACCACGGTATTTTGCACCGGCCACCAAGGCTCCTAAATCAAGCGATAACACACGTTTGTTTTTCAAGCCTTCAGGCACTTCGCCATTAATAATACGCTGCGCGAGCCCTTCAGCTATAGCGGTTTTACCGACACCGGGTTCGCCAATCAACACGGGGTTATTTTTAGTACGCCGTTGTAATACTTGGATCGTGCGGCGAATTTCATCATCGCGGCCAATAACAGGATCAAGTTTACCCTGCTCTGCACGCTCAGTTAAATCGATAGTAAACTTTTTCAGCGCTTGACGGGTATCTTCGGCATTCGGATCATCAACTTTTTGACCACCGCGAATAGCTTGTATTGCTGCTTCTATTTTAGTGCTGGTCATATTTAAAGCGCGGAAGATATCACCCAATGGCCCTTTATCATCACACGCTGCTAATACAAATAACTCACTGGAGATGTATTTATCTTTACGCTTTTGCGCGTACTTATCGCATAAGTTGATCAGTGAAACCATGTTATTTGACAACTGCACGTCGCCGCCAACACCTTCCACTTTAAATAACTTTTCTATCTCTTGTGATAACTTGGTATTAAGTTCATCGGCACTCACACTGGCTTGGGCTAATAACGCACGCACACTTGAGCCACTTTGCTGCAAGAGTGAATACATTAAATGTACTGGTTCAATAAATTGATGATCACGACCAAGCGCTAATGACTGAGCGTCAGAGAGCGCAGATTGAAATTTACTGGTAAATCGATCTAAACGCATAAGGGGTTACCTATTAAAAAAACTAATTACTTAATTAATGGGTATGCTCGGCACTTTGATCAAGGCTTAGGAGAAAATATACTCACTGAATAGACTATTACTTGCGCCAGATCAAAGAAGCCATACGGCCTGTTTGACCATCTCGACGGTATGAGAAGAATTGTTCGCTATTGCTAACTGTACAGTACTCACCACCACTAATATTTCTTATGCCTAGATTAATAAGCTGTGTGGTTGCGAGCAGATAAATATCCGCTAAATATTTACCATCCGCCTGCGCCACAAATGCAGTGTGATGAGATGCTGATTGTTCACAGAAAAGCGCTTTTACTTCACTGCCAACCTCAAACTTTGCAGCACCTATGGCAGGACCTAACCACGCTATAATTTGTTCTGCAGGGCTGCTAAAGTGACGCAAAGTATTAGCGATAATACCCGCATGCAAACCGCGCCAGCCACCATGAATAGCAGCCACCTCATCACCACTTTCACTGGTAAGTAAAACCGGCAAGCAATCTGCTGTCATAATTGCCAGTGGTTGATTTTTTAATCGGGTATACAGCGCATCCGCATCATAATTAGCCTGTGAGTCAAAATACTCATCCACAACAACGACTTCACTGCTATGGATCTGATTAAGCCACACCGGTGCTTTAGGAAGCTGAGCAGCTAAAAGTGCGCGATTCGTTAATACCGCTTGCTGATCATCGCCCACATGTAGGCCTAAGTTTAAACTCATAAAAGGCGCATGCGATACACCGCCCTGACGAGTTGTACTGAGAGCACCTACATTGGTTGGCGCTGTCCAATTAGGATAAAGCATTAAAGCAGCTTAAAAATCGATATTTGGATTAGCTTTGGTGTCTTCACGAAGTACGTGCGTCATGGCAACCATGTCATCAGGAATTGGCGCCTGCCAAGTCATCATTTCACCCGTAATTGGGTGTGCGATACTTAGCTTTACCGCGTGCAATGCTTGACGATTAAATTCACGTAACATTTGGAACAATTCAGGTGTTGCGCCTTTTGGTGGACGTGGACGACCGCCATAGGCTTTATCACCAATCAATGGATGATTAATAAATGCCATATGCACACGAATTTGGTGAGTTCGGCCAGTTTCTAAACGAAGACGTAATCGCGTATGCGCACGGAATTTTTCAGCAACACGAAAATGCGTAATTGCTGGTTTACCCTGCTCATGCACAGCCATGTGTGTACGCTGCGTAGGATGGCGACCAATTGGTTTTTCAACCATACCACCTGCGGTCATAGTGCCATTACAAATTGCTTCATACTCACGCGTGAAGTTTTCACGCTTCTGTAATGCTTTAACTAAATGTGTTTGCGCCTGAATTGTTTTAGCTACCACCATCAAACCGGTAGTATCTTTATCTAGACGATGCACAATACCTGCGCGCGGAACATTAATGATATCTGGATAATGATGCAACAATGCATTGAGCACTGTGCCATCAGGATTACCGGCACCAGGGTGCACAACTAAACCCATAGGTTTGTTGATAACCAAAATATCATCATCTTCATAAACGATGTTTAATTTGATATCTTGCGCTAAGTATTCACGTGGGGCTTCAATGCTAGTTTCAACATTGACTGTTTCACCACCAAAGAGTTTCTCTCTCGGGGTGTTTAAAATTTCACCATCCACGGTGATTTTATCATCCAAAATCCACGTTTTTATACGTGAACGTGAATAATCAGGGAACAATTGTGCCAATACTTGGTCTAGACGTTTACCGCCTAACTCAGTTGGCACCTCGGCTTGAAGAGAAATTTGCTCTGACATTAGTAACTTTACCCAATTTACCAGTGCAAGCTGTGCTCGACTGGGTTAGAATCGCTTTTAATAAAAGCATTATATAATAAGCATAGTTTACTCGGTTTTACCCACTTGGCCTAGCCGAAGACATCGAAGGTAACAAATAAAATGATAAATAGAATAGGGAAACGTGCATTCGCCATTGTTTTTACAGTTTCATTACTTGGTTTAGGTGCCTGTTCGTCAGCACCTGATGCAGAAGATATCCAACGCGTTCCTAATAAATCAGCGCAAGCGTTGTATGATGATGCCAAACAAACACTTGATTCAGGCTTGTACGCGCGTGCAATTGAGCTTTTGAGTGCGATTGATTCACGCTATCCGTTTGGGCCTATGTCAAAACAAGTACAAATGGATTTAGTCTACGCCCATTACCAAGCGGGTAATACTGAACAAGCACTTGCAACAATTGACCGTTTTATTCGCCTAAATCCAAACCACAAAGATTTAGACTATATGTACTACATGCGTGGTTTAGTAAATATTAAAGCCGATAAAAACGCATTCCAAGAGTATTTTGGTGTTGATAGAGCCGACCGTGATGCTAATCGTACCCGTGTTGCCTTTACTGATTTATCAACCTTAGTCAATCGCTTCCCTGATAGTAGCTATGCCCCTGAAGCAAAAAGACGTTTAGTTTGGTTACTCAACAAAATGGCACGTTACGAGTTGAAAGTTGCTGATTACTACTATGAACGTGAAGCTTACTTAGCAGCAGCAAATCGCGGTAAATACGTCGTAGAGCATTATTCTCAAAGTAGTTATTTAAATGAAGCACTGGAAATGATGGAAAAAAGCTACAACAAGCTTGGTTTACCAGAATTAAGTAAACACGCCAAAATGACCCGAGAGTTAAATAAAAAGAAATAAATTAACATATACAAAAAAGGCGCTACTGATTGTTTATAAGTAGCGCCTTTTTTATGTCTGACTTTTAATCTCAGATAATAAATTAGATCGCGTCTTCATCTTCTTCAGCAGTACGAATACGTACTACACGCTCAACGTCAGTGACGAAAATCTTACCATCGCCAATTTTACCTGTTTGTGCTGTTTTAACGATCACTTCAATAGCACGGTCAACATCGTCATCACCAAGGACAATATCAAGCTTTACTTTTGGTAAAAAATCAACCATGTATTCAGCGCCACGATAAAGCTCAGTATGTCCTTTTTGACGGCCAAAACCTTTCACTTCACTGACGGTCATGCCAGTAATACCGACATCAGACAACGCTTCACGAACATCATCAAGTTTAAATGGTTTAATTATTGCTTCAATTTTCTTCATTATTAGTCGCTACTCTTATATTGCCAATTGAATCGATTTTAGACAATCCTGCACTTCATAGCAAACAAAGCAATTGAATTACGGTGATTTAATCGTCAGCAATGGTATGATTATATCAATTGGAACAATTATGTTTAAAATAAGTTCTTCAAAGTGCGCTGATTTACTCAGCGCACTCCAGTACCAGAGGTGAACATGAACAAACAACAACATGGCTTTACATTACTTGAGGTGATGGTCACCCTTGCGATAGTCGGAATTTTAGCCTCAATCGCTTTTTGGAATAGTAGCGACATGCTTGAAAATAACCGAGCTGAAAATTATTTGCTGGAGTTAAAACGTAACATCAACTTTGCTCGCGCAAAAGCCACAAGTACCGATTCATTGATCGTTGTGTGCAGTGGTAATACAACCAGCATAGAAAATGACAAAAAAGTGACCTGCTTAGATAGTTGGAATGACGGCTCTATAATCGTCTTTTATGATAGTAATAGTAATGGCGATCATAACCCACGCAGAGGAGACCGAATTCTCAGAGTTATGGAAGAAGTCCCTGACAATAATCAATTAACATTTTCAGGTGATAATTCATTGATATTTGATGCAAGTGGTCGTATTACCTCTAACCCAGGCACATTCATCTACTGTCCAAATAAAGATAACAAAAACAATAAAGCACTGACAATCAGCCAATCTGGTACGGCATTTTATAACGGAGATACGAGCGGCACCTGTGATTAAATTTCGCTCTATATTTGCATCTGATTTAGGGTCAACTAAGCTTAATCTACTTGTCATAATTGAGAACTTCAAGGATGAAGGATATAAACAACGGAGCAAAGCGACTAGGAACCACGTTGATTGAAACTATGGTAGTGTTAAGCATTATGTCAATAATGTGCCACTTAGTTTTATTTAATTATCAGCCATTACTCATAAATATCCGCCTTGACAACCATATCGCAAAAGTAAATCGAGCTATTGGCTTATCCCGTTTAAGCGCAGTATCTTATGGCGCAAACGTAACATTTTGCGCCCTTAAAAATAATCAATGCCATAGCGATAATTGGCACAAAGAACTTACTGTGTTTACTGATACTAACAAGGTAGGTAAATTTGATGGTAAAGATAAGGTTCTATTTTACATTGAACCAACACACTCTGAAGATATGCTCACCTACCCTAGGCCATTTATTACTTTTCGATATAACGGCACACCCATGGGCTTTCATAACGGTACATTTATATATTGTCCTAAGTATAAACAAGCAAGCCACAAAGGGCTTGCTATATCTATAAGCTATACTGGCAGAACGAAGATTAAAAATACCTCAAAATGCCAAGAGTAACCAAAAATAAAGCCATTACAAACTATTTACCCCAGCACATTGCAGAATTCGCTTTCGGTGTTGCGGTTTTTAGTCCTGCATCATCAATAACAAAGGTCTTACAGTCATCATCTTTTAATGGAGGACCAGCAACTGGAGTTGCTGTAAAGCTAAATGTCCCTGCATCGTTATCGACTTCAACCTCAATAGTATAAAAACCATGCTCAGTTGGTGTCGTTACACCAATATTTGCTAAATCATTTGTATATTCTCGATTATCAACAAAGAACTGCTCTTGCCGATTAGCCGCATCAAGTAATGACGTGATTGCTTCTGTGCGAGCAGTCCGTTTAACATGTTCAAAATAGCTTGGTAGAGCAATTGAGGCAATAATGCCTAATATTGCTACAGTGATCATGAGCTCAATTAATGTAAACCCTCGCTGCATGTTATTTTTGGTTGTCATTATTCTCTCGCTTATAGATAAAGGTTTGTTGAGTTTTAAAACCAAAGCCAATGGGCACCGCATCACTCACAAGCTTAATTTTGCCATCTTCATCAAACGTAATGCCTGGCCCTAGGATCTCTTTTGGTATAAATGGGTTTTTCGCACTAAATTCATCTTCAGTCGCTTTAGTTTGCTTTACTCCTGGTCCTAGTAATAAAAACTGGCTTTGTTCATTACATGCTTTACCATCACTGTCGCAAACTTCTGAGGTGCCAAAATAAAGTTGCGGTGTATCTGGTACATCATTGCTCGTGACATAACGCAATTGGTTATATACCTTGCTTCCGTAGTGCAAGTGAAATGCATATAAACCGCCACTTCCTCCACTTAAAGAACATTGGTTAATCGTGGCATCTGCTGAAGCTGGTGTGAAACTTGTAAAATAAGCAACTCCTCCAACTACAGTTGCAGCTGCGAGCGACTTTTCACCACTGCGAGGAAGATCATAATACCAACCGCTTTTTTTACTAAGCTTCACTTCCTCTTCTGTAAACTGCTCAATATCATCTAGCGCATTTGCAAAAGGATCACTATTTACATTCATTAAATCACTAGGCGTAATAGTCTCAGGAATGTCATCTCCTATAAATGACATGGTCACAGTATTAATATCACGGATCATATACAATTGATCTTGTACCGTTGTTAGTGTTGGCTTTGGTCTATTACCACTACCAATTAATATTGCGTCAAATGGGGTATCCTCGCGGATTATACTTGTTTGATTATTGCTTGTGGTACTGGTTACCTTGCTAAACATTGTACGTGCTACGGTCGCCTTATAAAAAAAGCGCCTATCTTGACTAGAAATTGCTCCCCCCAATTTAGCAAGTTCGAAATGGGTCCAAGGGTTTTTACTGTCGGTCGGGTTTGCACTTGGCATATCTACACGCCAAATACTACCCGCAGTATCTGTTGCATATAAGCGATCTATAAAACCGTCATAATCTGAATCAAGTATCGAAACTGTTGCTGCAATACTATGTTTTCCTTTAAAGCCTGTTTTAGGCGTTAATTCCCAAACCAAGCTACCGTCTGATGCATTGACGATATATATACCGCGCCCTTTCGTATCATTACTGAGTGATACATTGTCTTTATTAGTATCAAAACCAGCACCAAAAATTAACACTGGCTCTTTCTTTCCCTTAATATATGACACAGTTGGAGCAGACCAAGTTTGTGCTAACTCTTTATAAACTCCACTGCCACCTTGAATTGTCCACATTAATTTTGGTACATCTGGATTAGTAATATCTAATGCATAATATTGGTTACCACCACGTCGCATACCGAAGAATGCCCACACGCGATCACCAGCTTCAACAACACCATCACGATCAGCATCATCAAAAAATACAGTAATTGGGCCGTCAACACCGTACACTTTGGTGTCTGCTAGATTATTACGTAATGGAGTTAAAATTTTATATAAACTACTTGGAATAAATGACCATGTTTCGCTAACATCCTTACCTTTATCTTGGAACATATGCAGAAAACCAGCATTAGTACCAATCAATATGCGAATGTCACCACTACCATAATCAATCGTAACTGGCTTTGAGTGTAATGGATCACCAAATATATCTTTTCGTTGATCACGCCGAGAGCTATCTTTATCTTCATCATCAACATCTACCCCTCTAGCCCATTCAATAGTTGAACCAACACTATTGATATCTGTGCCAAAGCTAGTAGCAACCTTAGCAAGACTACCGAATGCGGTTTGCAACGTTGAGCTTTGAAACTCAATCAATCCTCCTTTAGGGGAATCGGTATAAACAGTTCGCTCTGCTAAATTGGTAAGGTGTAAATTGACACCACCACTTTCTACCGAATTACCATCAGGTGGAGTGTTCTCGGGTAACCAAAATGTCGATGCGGTTGACTTAATCAACCCATCGTCGTTCAGTGCAGGGGTCGAATTGGCATCAACTATTTCAGTTCCTGACACTTTTAATTTTTTCAAATTACCACGCCAGCGAGCGCCGGTTTCAGGGTAAAACATAGCGTAATATATAGATTCTCGACTACGAGTTTGATCAACATTATTACTAGCTATGGAAGGTGAAGTAAAAGTATCGTTTACTTCACGGATATTGGTGATGAATTTTTTAAATGCATCAGCTAATTGCTCTGCAGTATCTGCATATTCGTATTGACCACCACCGAGTGTAGCGGTTTCCTCTAGTAGTTTTTTACCAGAGCTACTCATCCCCGATCCAAAGCCCACGGTATATACACGGCCGGTTTCGTGAATATCGGGAGTTTGAGGATACAAATCAACAACGACCTCTTCGATGTTAGCCTTTTTATTCGCGTCTACACCATGAATTACTTTAGCTAACTGATGTAAGTAGTTACTGTAGATGTAATCATTATTATTTAAATAACGACCGAAATATGACTTATATGCTTCACTTATCGCACCGTCACTATTATTATCACTTCCAGCAGATGGATCACCGTCCGTCATATAAATTATATTTACTGAGTTATCACAGCGCTTAGCTTCCTCTACACTATCTGCAAAAGGTGAAATATACGAATAACTATATTTATCTTGCCATTCATACCTACAATTCCACCCCCAGTTGTTACATTTACGAACTTGCTCTCTTCCCGCATAGACTTTACTCTCAACATTTGTATCCCTACTGCTCTCACTGAGATTTAGCGCATAGTGCAAACCTTTCCCTGTTATATACAAATATGCTTCCCAAAGAGTTTCAGCTAATGGAGTACCACCATCGGCGGGTAGGTTATCTATTGATGCTTTTATAGCATTGTGTGAGCTACCAATACCATTCAATATATAACCGCCATCAGTACTGTTATAGCGCATAAGCCCAAAATCGATGTCAGGGTTGCCGGTGATCAACTCAGTCATAGCATCTTTAGCCACTCCAAGTCGACTGTCATTACATACCTTCCAGCCACCATTATTATATTGACCACAATCTTTACCTGTTTTGGATGAAAACGCCATACTGCCAGAGGTATCAAAAATTAATAAAACTCGCGCTCTTTCGTCTATTTCTACATTATGGTTTACATATAATTCAATATCTTCCGCATAGCATTGCATACTTAAAAGTACCGCGATACTAAGTGAAATATTCATAACTAACTTTTTAAACTTGATCATATTTACTCACTTAACCGCCAGTATTTAAGCTTGCCATTTCCTGAGCAATGCCTGATGTTACTGTTATAGTATGTCTGCTTTTTGAGCCAAACGTAATGGTACTGTTTACCTGCACCATATTGCACGAAATTCCCGCTGTAAAATTAAACTTTCGAGGACATGGTAAGTCTAGTGCACCATTATTTAAATTACTCATCGTACTTGTTGTATCATCTATCTGAGGCAGTTCAAGCGTGCCATTTGGTATTTGAGCTCGAGTATATAGAAAATGACTTGTGCCGCCCTTGTTAGCCTCACCTGCAATCAATTGTTGTACGTTACCCATTAATAAATTTTCAGCTTCTTCTCGCTCAAATGCAGCATTAGTAATTTTTATATCTACACTACTACTGCTCATAAGTGTCACCGCAATGCCAGTGACAGCGACCACCATAATCAAAGCAACGACCAACACAATTCCTTGCTGTTTGGCAGCTGGTTTTAAATACGCCATAAGTTAGCCCCCACATTATTTAAGCGAATAGTTGTTGTAAATAAAGCTCGACGAAACCTGTCATTAAACCTAAGCACTCGTTGACCTGCATCCTCACCTAAAGTATACGTTTGATTGAGCTGATTTAAGTCTGCATATTCTTGTAATGACCGCACCAGTATAAAAACTTGTACGGTTAATATTCCTCGGCGGTTTTCCCAATCTGTTGCTGTCATCATTCCTACGCTTCGATAAGCATCCACACGGCCGTCATTATTTGTATCTAGCCCAAATAAAAAACGCATGTTTTCAACACCTTCCATAATAGTCTCAGTAATCATTTGGTCTTTTCTGGCGCTAAGTCGGCGTCGCATTAGTACCGGCACATTGATATTTTGTCCATTGACTTGATAAGTTTGTTCATCAATGTAATAAACGTGGTGACGATAACGCCAAATCGTTGCATTGCCGTTTATAGTCCCAGCAGCTATTGGGCCTTTGCGAAATTCAGCTCGCTCTTGCTCAGCTATAAAGTAATAATTACTTGAACTGGTATCAGCAGGATCAATTTGCAGACCCTCTAGAAATTTCACCTGTAAGATATCTGTTGTATCGTTTGAATCTGTAATACAGTTCAACTGCGCGCCTCCAGTTGATTCAAGTGCAAATACCGAACGAAAATTACTATTTGCATTATTAACGGGGAAACTACCGTTATTAAGTCCAGAAAAACAATCACCAGTAGGGTTGGTTAGAGTTGTGGTATTTTCTTTCGAAAATGAATCTTCGTAGAATGTCCCCCAAAAACCGATTTGCTCTATATCGCGCTGCATAATATTTAATGCTAAACGACCCGTTTCTTGTAATTCACCAATTACCATAGTATCTCTGGTCGTTACTTTCATACTTATGTAAGTAAACATAACTCCGCCGAGCACTAAACCACCAATAAAAAGTGCGATCATCATTTCGACTAAAGTGAAACCTCGCTGCTTCATGCTAGCTCCTTGAATAAACATAGCTTTTTAGTACCATAACGCGGCGGGTATTACTTTCTTCGCCACATGTTATTTTTTTTGTCTCAGCATTAGCAGTGATCTCTTGACGTCCCCGCCAACTTACCACGACTTGAATATTAAACCCTCTGCCACCATTACCTGCCGCTACAGTATTTTCTATACACACAGTGGCGTCATCGAGCGCGCCAGTATTTTCACGGGCTTGTATTGCACGGATCCATTGTTGACGATCTAGAGCAGCTATTTGAGCTGAGCTACATGTATCGGTGTAACATGTTCGAGACTGTTCTAGTGCTGTGTTACTGGTGAATGTGCCATTATACTGAGTGATTGACGCAACTCGGTCATTTGCTCGTATCCGTTGAATAATGTCATTACCTAAAGCAACTGCTGCTGCTCGTTGCATAGAGTCGAAGCTGGCTTGTTTTGCTTTTGCTTGTAATGCGACCGCACCGAGTAGGCCAAAGCTTAAAATCACAAACGCAATTAAAACCTCTATTAACGTAAAACCATGTTGCGATGTATGCTTGATGGACCTCATATTACACCCAATATAAAACTACCTGATTATAAGGATATGCTAATAATATGTAGATACAAGATGGGTTAGGATGAACGGTTATATTTGTTGATGAATGGTTAACTATGCATTTTTGCTGCAAAATTTAATGTGCTTAAAGATGCTCTTTTACTGTTTTATAAGCGCGTCTACTTACTGGTAATAAACAACTGCAACCTTCTAATAAAACCACATGACTGCCATCTTCAGCTTTTTTTAGAGCGATTAGCCGGGACAGATTAATCACTATCTTGCGGTGAATTCGTAATAACTGTGTAGGATAATCCTGCTCGAGTTGTTTTAAGCTTTGATCAAGCAATGCCTCACCGTTAGTAAAAACTAAACGCGTGTATTTCTCTTCAGCTATAATATAACAAACATCCTCTAATGCCACACTGCGTGTCACCCCCGCAAGCTGATAACTGATTGCCGCTGGACGTTGCTTTTGTAGATGGGCGCGTGTTAAACGACCTAGTTGATCTATTGTTTTTGCTAGATTTTGCTCCGTCACAGGTTTTACTAAATAACCCGCGGCACTGAGTTGCAAAGCTTCTAAGGCATGCTCAGGATGAGCGGTGACGAAAATAATAGCCGGAGGGACAGACAACTTGTTCAATTGTGTTGCAACTTCTAAACCGCTCATAGCAGGCATATCAACATCCAGAAATACAATATCAGGAGCCTGCAGCTTCACTTGTTGCAAAGCCTCGTTGCCATTACTTGCTTGTGCTGCATGGTTATAGTCTGGGTAATGAGCAAGTAATCGCTGTAAGCGAGCACGTGCTAGTGGCTCATCATCAACTATGAGTACCTTCATGCTTGCTCCTTGGCATTATTAATAGCCAGGGGCAGTACTAACTTTACCCGAAAAATATCACCTCGTGTTGTCATTGTCAGCTTTGCATGACCTTGATAATAAAGATCTAACCGCTGGCGAATATTATTCAGCGCCATGCCATTACCTGAGCGTTTCTGCTGCTGCGACGAGATTGGATTTTCAACTAAAATGACTAACGAGCGTTTACTAATATGTAACTCGACGTAAATTATAGCACCAGTCAATGAAGGCTCAACACCGTGACAAACAGCATTCTCTAGCAGTGGTTGTAATGTTAAGCACGGAATAGTTATCTCTGGCAATTGCTCCGGTAATTGCCAGTTGACTTGTAAACGATCAGCAAACCGCCAACTTTCAAGCGCAATATATTGCTGAGTCAGTGCGATTTCATCACTTAGTGCAGTCTCTTTCCCCACTCGCATTGCCGCTTGAGATAATGCCGCGAGCGCTAAAATCGCTTGCTCTGCAGCTTGAGGATCATAATGAGTAAGCTCCGCTGCGGTATTGAGGCTGTTGTATAAAAAATGCGGACGAATACGTGCCTGTAAGGCATCTAGCTCTGCGCGAGCCAACGCATTAGTTTGCTGGTCTTTTTCAAAATGAATAGTTAAAAATTGAATAAATAATGCGGTGACTAAAAAAGCGACTAATAAGTTTCTTAAAATAAACTGATAAGTATGTTGTTGTGCAATAAAGTCGCCTCCATAGGTCACTAACAATCCGCTGAAAACCGCCGTTGTAAGTAGTAATGAAGCCATTAAAGCACTTAATTGCCAAGGCTGACCCAAGTTTGCAAGTGGTTTACGCAGTAAGTAAAGCCAAGTTAGACTAGACAAAAATGTGAGATGTAAAAACAGGCTGATCCCGCCGAGGCGGATCCAAATGTCATCCGCAGTTGCAGGAGCGAAAGCTAGTATAGTGGCGATAACTTGCGCAACGACTAAAGTAGCAAGTACGCCGCGTTCTTTAAACAGCGCCGCAAAAAGCAAAGTATTGGTTTGCACCGACTTGCTCATTGCGCGCTCCTTAATAATGTCCTGTCAGTACGCTAAGGTTAGCGTAGCTCAACGGGTACAGCAAATACGATATTCTCTACTTCGCCAGGGTTTTCAATAACCTGTTTACCGCCTAATTCTTTAAGGCGGTTAATCACTTGTTGTACAAGCACTTCAGGGGCTGATGCACCCGCGGTAACACCAACCGCATTGACATTAGCAAACCATTGATCTTCAACATTACTGGCGTCATCAATTAAGTAAGCAACAGTACCCATTTTATCAGCAAGTTCACGTAACCGATTTGAATTTGAGCTATTTTTAGCACCAACAACTAATAACACATCTACTTTATCAGCTAAGTCACGTACCGCATCTTGGCGATTTTGTGTGGCGTAACAAATATCGTCTTTACGTGGGCCATCAATCGCTGGAAACTTACTTCTTAAGCCATCTATAACATCTGCGGTATCATCTACCGATAATGTAGTTTGGCTACAATAAAATAAGTTATTTGGATTTTTCACGTTTAGTTTGGCAACATCTTCAGGCGTTTCAACTAAATAAATACCACCTTTAGCGTTATCGTATTGCCCCATGGTGCCTTCAACTTCAGGGTGACCATGATGACCAATTAAAATACACTCGATACCTTTACGACTAGCGCGGGTCACTTCCATATGCACTTTAGTGACCAATGGACATGTTGCATCAAATACTTTTAAATCTCGACGCTTAGCTTCACTGCGTACAGCTTGTGACACGCCATGGGCACTAAAAATAACAATGCTGTCGTCTGGCACTTGATCCAATTCTTCAACAAACACCGCACCACGTCTTTTCAAACCATCTACCACGTAGCGGTTATGGACAACTTCATGGCGCACATAGATCGGTTTTTCAAAGATATCTAACGCACGTTCAACGATACTAATCGCACGGTCGACTCCCGCACAAAAACCGCGCGGATTTGCCAATAAAATTTCCATTACCCGTTCACCTCTAAAATATCAACTTCAAAAGTTAAACGTTGACCTGCAAGCGGATGATTAAAATCGATGGTCACAGACTCACCCTGCACTTCACGAACAACTCCTGGTAATTCGGTACCATCAGGTTGAGTAAACGCAATAATAGAGCCAATTTTTGCCGGCGTTTCTGGGCCAAACTTACTACGGTCTACATAGTAAATATTATCTGGGTTTGGTTGACCAAAAGCATCTTCTGGCTCAAGTTCAAATGACTTGCTGTCACCAGACGCTAAACCAAATAAGCATTTTTCAAAGTTAGCCGTTAGACTACCATCACCCATCGTTAATTTTGCAGGCTTATTATGCACTTTGGTTGAATCTGCCGCAGAGCCATCCGATAGCTTAATTGAGAAATGAAAAATAACCTCTGATTTTTCACCTATAACTGCTTGGCTCATGCTTTTTGCTCCTTAGGACTTTCGCCAGTAAAGGCATCAAATAATAATAATGCGGCACCAATACAAATCGCACTGTCGGCAATATTGAACGCAGGAAAATTCCAGCTTTCATAATAAAAGTGTAAAAAGTCAATCACATAACCATGGCTGATACGGTCATATAAATTGCCAATTGCGCCCGCTAATACTAACGAGTAAGCACTGCATAAAATTTTATTAGTGGCAGGTAAACGTTTTAGCCACCAGATCAATAATACGCTGATTGAAATAGCAATAACGCTTAAAAACCAACGTTGCCAACCACCCGCTTCACTTAAAAAACTAAAAGCTGCGCCATAGTTATGCACATAGGTTAAATTGAAAAATGGCAATATATCAATTGATTCGCGTAAATTCATGGTTTTAACAACCAGTGTTTTACTGGCAAAGTCTGCTACTAAAAGTAGCAAACTTAACCAAAGCCACACTAAACCACTTTTTTGGGCTAGTTTGCTCACTTCCTACTCCTATGCGAATTGGCGTGTTTCGCCTTCGCCATCTACGTTGCTAACACAACGACCACAAATTTCTGGATGCGCAGGATTTGCACCTACATCATCACAGTAATGCCAACAACGTTCGCACTTTTGTGCATCGGTAGCTGATACGCTGATGTATAAGCCTTCAATTTCAGTTGTTTGAGTTGCATCTGGTTGTGTATCAACAGCTGTAACAGTAACGTTAGATGTTAAGAATACAAAGCGAAGCTCATCACCCAAAGCTGCTAATTTAGCTGCAAGCTCTGCATTGGCAAAAATATTCACATTAGCTTGGAGTGTCGCACCGATCACGTCTTCTTTACGTGCACCTTCTAACACACGGTTTACTTCATCACGCACAGTAAGAATCGTTAACCAATCGTCATTACTAAACTGGCCTTCGCCAACCGCTTTTAAGCCATCATACCAAACTGAAGTAAACACATATTGGTCACGTTCACCTGGCAGTGCTTGCCAAATCTCTTGTGCGGTAAAGCTCATGATTGGCGCCATCCAGCGAGTCATAGCTTCGGCAATATGATATAGAGCTGTTTGACATGAACGACGGGCATGACTATCACTTTTCGCTGTGTATTGACGGTCTTTGATCACATCTAAATAGAATGAACCAAGCTCACCAGTACAGAAATTCATTAGCTTTTGCGTTACTTGGAGCATTTGGTAACTTTCGTAAGCCGCCAAAATTTCATCTTGTAATTGCGCCGCACGGCCAACAATCCAACGATCAAGTTCAACCATGTCATCAATAGCTACTTGGTCAGTTTTAGGATCAAAACCACTTAAGTTAGCGAGTAAGTAACGGCTAGTGTTACGAATACGACGGTAGCGATCCGCAGAACGGTTGAAGATTTCATCTGATACGGTCATTTCTGCAGTGTAATCAGTTGAAGCAACCCACAAGCGTAAAATATCTGCACCGAGTTTATTCATCACATTCTGTGGTGAAATAACGTTACCTAGCGATTTTGACATCTTACGGCCGTTTTCATCCACAGTGAAACCGTGAGTTAGCACTTGACGATATGGTGCATGACCATTAATTGCCACTGACGTCATCATTGATGACATAAACCAACCGCGGTGTTGATCTGAGCCTTCTAAGTATAAATCAGCTGGACCAACTAAATCTTCGCGAGCATCAACCACACAGGCGTGCGTTACACCAGAATCAAACCATACATCTAATGTATCTTGCACTTTCATGTATTGCTGAGCATCAGCTTCACCAAGTAAAGTTGCAGGCTCTAAGTCGTACCATGCTTGAATACCTGATTTTTCAACCAGCAGGGCTGCTTTTTCAATCAAAGCTTGAGTATCAGGATGAAGAGCACCGGTGTCTTTATCAACAAACAGTGCAATTGGAACACCCCAGGTACGTTGACGTGAAATACACCAATCTGGGCGACCTTCAACCATGTTTGCTATGCGGCTTTCGCCCCATTCTGGCAACCACTGAGTGTTTTTAATCTCTTTTAATGAATCTTGGCGCAAATTAGCTTGATCCATACTAATGAACCACTGCGGCGTTGCACGGAAAATAATTGGCGTTTTATGACGCCAGCAATGCGGGTAACTGTGCGTTAAGGCATGGTGATGCATAAGCGCATTACGCTCAGTCAGCACATCAACTACACTCGCATTGGCTTTGAATACATGTTGACCTGCAAAAAGCTCAGTGTCAGGTAAATAAACACCATTTGCACCAACCGGGTTAGCCACCTCTAAGCCGTATTGTAGACCTGCCACGAAATCTTCTTGACCGTGGCCAGGTGCTGTATGCACGATACCCGTACCAGAATCAGTAGTAACATGATCGGCCACAATCACTGGTACATTAAAATCATAAAATGGATGCGCCACTTGTAAATTTTCAAGTGCTGAACCCGTTACATAACCTAATACGTGAAAGTGCTTAAAGCCGTAGCGATCCATTGCATCTTTAACTAGCTCTGACCCTATAATCAAACGCTGCTGCGCGCCTTCATCATCAACTTGCACTAAGGCATATTCTAGTTCAGCATGTACGGCAACCGCACGGTTAGCTGGCAGTGTCCATGGTGTAGTTGTCCAGATCACTGTACTGACTGTACCTTTACCTTCATGATCGGCTTTTAAATCAAAGGCACTAACAACGGCTGCTTGATCAACAAACTCAAAACGCACATCAATCGCTGGTGATTGCTTATCTTGATATTCAACCTCAGCCTCGGCCAAAGCAGAACCACAATCAGTACACCAATGCACAGGCTTTGCGCCTTTGTGTAAATGGCCTTTTTCGATGATACGTCCAAGCACACGAATTGCGTTTGCTTCGAAGTCAAAATTCATGGTTAAGTAAGGCTTATCCCAATCAGCAAATACGCCTAAACGTTTAAAATCAACTTTTTGGCCTTCAACTTGTTTTTTAGCGTATTCACGACATTTCTCACGGAATTCTGCAGCCGTGACTTTCACGCCTGGCTTACCCACTTTTTTCTCTACCATTAATTCAATCGGTAGACCATGGCAATCCCAACCAGGTACGTAAGGCGCATCAAAATCAGATAAGGTTTTTGATTTAACAATAATATCTTTTAGAATTTTATTTACTGAATGACCTAAATGGATATCGCCGTTCGCATACGGAGGGCCGTCATGCAAAATAAAGGTTTTTTTACCTTTCTTAGCGTTGCGAATTTGACCGTACAGGTCGTCTTCATACCATGTCTTAAGCATTTTTGGCTCACGTTGTGCCAAATTGCCGCGCATTGGAAACGTCGTTTCCGGTAAATTCAAAGTATGCTTGTAGTCGCTCATTAATCCTAGTTTCCGTATCGGCTACCTAATTTAAACCAAAACACTGTTTAGCGGCAGCAACATCAGTTGCTATTTGTGCCGTCAATTGTGTTAATGTCTCGAATTTTTTCTCATCGCGAAGCTTTTTAATTAACTCCACGTGCATAAACTGTCCATAAATATCTTGCGCAAAGTCGAACAGATGAACTTCTAATAATGCGCGTGTTCCATTAAATGTGGGTTTGTTGCCAATATTTGCAACCCCATACACTGTTTTATCGTTTAACGTTACTTGTACCGCAAACACCCCATTTACAGGGCATACTTGCCGCTTTAACGCAATATTTGCAGTCCTAAATCCTAATTCACGACCGCGTTTCCAGCCATGGATCACTCGCCCTGATATTGCGTAATCATGACCTAGCATCGCTTTGGCTTGCGCTAACTGACCTTCAGCTAATGCTTGGCGGATCAAGGTGCTGCTTACTCTAGCATTTAATTGCCGAAAACTCGCGGTGCTTTTTACATCCATATGAGCCGCGAGGCCCATTTTTTTTAGTAAATTAAAGTCACCTTGACGTCTTTTACCAAAGCGAAAATCATCACCTACGGTTAGCGCTTTGACACCCAACTTGTTGATCAGTATCTCTGTTACAAATTGCTCTGCTTCCATATTGGCAAATTGCTGATTAAAACTAATACAAATTACCCGTTCAACGCCTAACTTTGCTAACAAACCTAGCTTGTCGCGTAACCGCGTTAATCGAGCTGGCGCATTATCTCTGGCAAAAAACTCTTGTGGCTGAGGCTCAAATAACATTACCGTACTCGGTAAGTTATATTTTTTAGCGTCATTGAGTAATCCATTGAGTACTTCACCATGACCTAAGTGCACACCATCAAAATTACCAATGGTCAACACACAACCATAATGCTGTGTGCGAATATTGTGGATACCTCTAATTAACTCCATGCCACCTAATGCCTTTGTAAGCGTTATGTACCGAGTAAAATTTCACTTGGGTTACAGAATCACCGATTATACCCAAACCACTTCAAGATGCGAGTTTCAGTTGATTTTTTTAGTCTGATTGAGCACTAACAACGTTTTTTATGGTATTTAGTCTTACCCCGAGTAAAAACAACACTAAAAAGTACACCCCCCCTGCCAGAGCGAGTAAACCTATCAATAAAACAACTTGCTCACTAAAATGCCACTGACGCCATAAAAACTGTGTCGCAGCGTACCAAACTACAGCCCCCATCAATAAGGCGGCGAGCAAACATTTGCAGGTAAACAATAAACTAAAACGCGAAAACTGATAAACCTGCTCTTTGCTTAATTGACGATAAAGCAGGTACGCATTACAACTGGCCGACATTGAAGTCGCAAGCGCCAATCCTAAGTAACCTATAAATGGTGCTAACATAATATTAAAGACCATGTTCAACACCAGCGTAATAATGCCAATACGCACCGGAGTTTTAGTGTCTTGACGTGCATAAAATCCCGGCGCTAAAACTTTGATCAACATAAAACTGACAAGCCCAACAGAGTAAGCCATCACCCCTAAACTCACGGCCTGAACATGATCGACATCACCTTGACTAAACGCGCCATGATCAAATAATACAGAGATGATTAACGGGCTAATGATCATCAAACCAATCATCGCAGGTAAGCCTAAAAAGATCACAAACCGCACTCCCCAGTCTAAGGTGTGCTGAAAATCGCTGCTTTTTTCGCTGCTATGTAATTTAGATAGCGCAGGTAAAATAACCGTCGCGATGCCAATGCCAAATAACCCCAGTGGAAATTCGATTAGGCGGTCAGAATAATATAACCAAGCAATTGACCCTGTCATTAGCAATGACGCTATCATGGTATCAAGCAGTAGATTAATTTGACTAATAGATACCCCAAACAACGCCGGTAACATTAACTTACGGACTTTTTTTACATTTTCGTCCTGCCAGGCCCAACGTGGTTTACTGAGCATTTTCGCTCGGTACAGAAACGGCAATTGAAACAATAACTGCACCACTCCACCGACAAACACACCAATAGCTAGCGAATAAGCACCAACCGAGAATTTATCGTGTAATAAGATTGCACAGGCAATAATCGAAATATTCAACAGCACTGGCGTAAAGGCCGCAACAGCAAAACGATTATAAACATTCATCACCGCGCCACTTAGTGCAACAAGACTTACAAAAAATAAATAGGGGAACGTTAGCTTAAGTAAGCTACTGGCTAATACAAATTTTTCACCGTCTGGGCCACCTTGCCACCACTCAATAAACCACCCAGTACCAAATAGTGCTGCAATAATTGGCGATGCAATTACACCGATAATAGTTACAACCAGTAAAATAGTACCAAGTGTGCCAGCGGCTTGAGCAACAAACAGCCTGACTTTGTCGTCTCCTTGTTGCTGTTTGATTTCCGACAAAACTGGCACAAATGCTTGCGCAAATGCCCCTTCAGCAAATAAGCGGCGCAAAAAGTTGGGAATACGATTAGCGAATAAAAAAACGTCGGCGGCAGCACCTGCGCCAAGTAAATTTGCGACAACAGCATCTCGCACTAATCCTAAAACACGCGATATCATTGTCATTGCACTTACAATCATACCGGAACGAAATAATCCTTTTGCCACACTAAACCTGCTTTAAAACCAACGATAAAACCAATTATGCCACAGTCTTTTTTATAAATCGCTCTAAAGCACTAGGCTGAACTCACCGCCTTTGTTACAATAGCGGTATTAACTGTGCTAGAGCGGCAAATTGATGTTCGTTATATAGGAGCAGTTTTTCTTGGTATGTCAAATTTTTATTGACATTCACGATTAAAAAAGGCATATTCCACGGCCTTTAAATTAAGCTTATTTTAAGATTGTTAGGAGCAAACCTTGGCTAACATCAAGTCTGCAAAAAAACGCGCTATCACTAGCGAAAAAAACCGTCAGCATAACGCAAGCCGTCGTTCAATGATGCGTACATACTTCAAAAAAGTAGTTGTTGCTATTGAAGCGGGCGACAAGGAAGCTGCACAGCAAGCTTTCGCAGTTGCTACACCTATTTTAGACCGTTATGCAACTAAAGGTCTAATTCACAAAAACAAAGCAGCTCGTCATAAGAGCCGCATAGCAGCTAAGATCAAAGCGCTATAATTTGTTTTTGCTAGAATATAAAAAACCGGTCTTGACCGGTTTTTTTATATCTATCATTTAACGCTTAAAATTATTTAAACACTGTTGTTGCGTTAAACAACGTCTAATTCTGGATAAAACTTTTTCAACATTGCCGCTATTTTCTTCGGTGTAAATGGTTTTACCACAAATCCTTTAGCCCCTTTATCGATTGCATCTTTAACATTCTCAACCGTTGAGTGAGCCGATACCATAACGACATTAGTTTGTGGGTTTATTTCATTGATCTGCGCGATAATCTCTTTACCATCACCGTCTGGCAACTCAATATCTAAAAAAATAATATTATAATCGGCCGCTTGGCAAGCACTTATACATTGCGCAGCTGTCGACGCTTCTCTAACATTTTCAATACCTAAGTGCATTAATGTTTGATGGAGAAAGCTGCGCACTGTTCCCACATCATCCACTATTAAAATTGAAAGCTGCGTATTCATTGTTGATCCCCGTAGGTTATGAACTAGGTTTAAGTTATTATGCTTAATAACTTTTCTAATTTAATAATCTCATTATAGAGAGCTCTGCTTAAAAGGCCAGATTTGCTTTATGTCAAATAATATAAAAAAACAATCCTTGCTAGGAAAAACGCCTCAACGAAAAAAACCAACGGCACCAACTAACAAGCGAAAAGCGCCTGCTCAGGCAAACGTCACGCAAGCACAAACACAAACTGCTAGTAGTGAATTAACTGAAACAAAAAAAAGCCGCACAGGCATTATTGTAGCGGGTGTTATTGTGTTTGCTATTTTAGTTATCCCCAAACCACAGTTATTAACCTATGAAAAATTAGGATTAGTAACGCAAAGTGTATATTGGCCGGGACTGTTTGGTTATGGCGCCATGTTATTTGACTCAAATTTGCAGCCAAATGCCGATTTAGCGCGTAATAGCCTTTATTTATGTCAAAACAATAAGCAACCAGATACTTGTCAAAAATATCGAGTAACCGAACAAGCCGGCTTTTTTTCTGCATTACAAAAATTAATTTTGGATTAAAAAAACTAATCTGAAAATATAAAATTACTTGGTTGAAAGGTGCGCAAAATATCAACATAATGGCGCTCCTTTTTTCAACACTTGAACAACGATACAACCATGCTAAACGAGCTAGATTGGCTTTTAAATATTATCCTGTTAGCCCTAGGATTAGGGGCGTTTTTTATCAATCAATTAACAATACTGCGTGTAGCGGCGATCAGCGCCTGTGCTTTACTGTTTTTGTCATTTAGCTTGGATTTAATGTCGTCGAGTGTTATTTCAAACATGAGTTTAGTGTTGATAAACACGTTTTACTTGTTCAAGGTTTATACCTTTGGGCAATTAAATGTGCCGCAAAATTAATATCTCTCCCTAGATAATTTTATGTACCCTACCGGGCTTTGCTCGGTAGGGTATTTTTTTGCGCGAATAGAACTTGGGCAGCAAAATGAACTAAGTTAAAATCATCGGCGTATTATGCTACTTTGGGTATCACTATGCCTTTAACTGACTCTGATTTATTTTTAACGTCTATGGAAGACGTTGCTCGCCTAGATCACGATACGATCGAACCATCACAACACTTAACTGGCCCCTCTTTAGCCCAGCAACAAAAACGCAAAGCCGCAGAATTAAATTTAAACATCGATGAAAGTTATCTACGTAGTGAATTAGTCGAGCTATTAGAGCCTAATGCACTATTGAGTTATAAAAATGCGGGAGTGCAAGATGCTGTATTTAAAAATCTTCGATTAGCTAAGTATCAGCTTGATGCGACACTTGACTTACATGGCCAAACACTAAAAAACGCACGCCAAGCCTTATTTGAATTTATAACTGATTGCCAAAAAAGTAATATTCGTGTGGTAGTGATCCGCCACGGCACTGGTATCAAAAACAAAAAGACCCCTGGGGTGTTAAAAAGTTATACCAATAAATGGCTACAAGAAATTGACTGCGTATTAGCCTTTCATAGTGCACTTAGGCATCATGGTGGCAGTGGTGCAAGCTATGTGTTAATTAAAAAAAGTGATGAGAAGAAGAGTGAGAACCGGGAGCGTCATAGTAAACGCTAACCCGGCTTCGATATCAATTGTTGGTTCTATTTATTCTGTTTGGCTTTGTAAAACGGGGGCTTGTTCACTTGCATTAGCTTGATTAAACCATGCAGACACACCCATTAAGACCACTGAAATAACGATAATACTAAATTTAACGCCTGTTTGATGCTGTTTCATTGTACACCTTATTATTATTGTTAGTGTTTTTTGAATTACCTAGACTAACTAAAATTACAGATGTTAACAAGATGTACTGCACTATTGTCGCTGAACTTTTAATAACCTTTTGTTCTATCAACCTGATTATTTAATTTAAGGCCTGTTTTCATACGTTGTACATTATTAGCAATCTGCTGCGTTACAGTTTCCAGATCAGACAATGCCGCGCAATGGGGAGTCATTGTAACCGCTGAATGATGCCAAAAAGGATGCTCTGCAGCTAATGGCTCTTGTGCAAAAACATCCAATGTTGCTCCTCTTATAATTTGATTATCTAATGCCCAAAGTAAATCGTCTGCAACGACGTGCTGGCCTCGCGCTACATTGATGAGCACGGCATGACTTGGTAGCTGCATTAATAAGTTGCGATTAATAAAGCCCTTCGTTTGCGTGGTTAGTGGTAATAAACACACGAGATAATCAGCCTGTGCTAACAAACTTGGTAATTCACTTACTTGATGAATACAATTTACTTCGGGTATATTTTTAGGGCTTTGTGAAAATGCACTTACGGTAAAATTATTAGCCAGTAAACGTTTAGCGCAGCTTTGTCCTAACTCACCAAAACCTAAAATCACAACATGATTATGACTATAAGCGCGTTTTGGCAGCCATTGTCGTTGTTGTTGCTTAATCACATAGTCTTTAAGCCTTAACTTATGCGCTAAAATATGGGTAAGCACATACTCTGCCATATCATGAGCTAAATTTTCATCAACGATGCGTGTCACAATGACATTGTCAGGGAGTAAGTTTAAATCAATGCTATCGACCCCTGCGCCAAATGAAGAAACTACTTTTAAATTCGGTAGTTGTGCCCACATATCTGCAGGTGCCAGCCAAGCAAGCACAAATTCAACATCCTCTAAGTTATCACAGTCTGGCCACTGTGAAATTTTTACACCTGGTAATTTAGTCGCTAACGCAGTAATAATTTTACTGCAATCACGTCCACTAATCGCAACGAGTACGCTCATGTTATGCCTATAGAGTTGTTGATTTGCAAAGAGTATAACCTTTGTTAAAACATTTAATCTAATCGAATTACTGCTCGGCTCTTTAAAAAGTCACACAACTGCAACCTAATTGTCATGGCAAGCTTTTACTCTGGCGATATATTGATCACCATATGCAAACGAGGTAATTATGATCAGTGTTGATAAAGTAATCGCAGCAAATCTACCACAATTAGAAAACTCACCTAAAGTAAAAAGTTTAGTTAAAAAAGGGTTAGGTTATTTGCTTCACGAACAAGAATTTGTTGCATTTGGTGATGCCTACCCGCACTTACAAGGCATTGAGTTTGTTGAGCAAGTGTTGGATGAACTAGATTTTGATACTCGCTACAAGCCAAAGCAGATTGAGAATATTCCTAGTGAGGGTAAGTTAGTTATTGTTGCTAACCACCCTATTGGCTCTTTAGATGCACTGGCATTAATTAAAGTATTATCAAGTGTTCGTAAGGATTTAAAGGTCGTTGCCAATCGCATGTTAATGTCAGTTACGCCAATGCACTCATTATTACTGCCGGTCGATAATTTATCGGGTGACAGTAAAAAGCAAGAACTCAATAATATCCACCAGCACCTTAAAGAAGCTGGGGCCATTCTCATTTTCCCAGCAGGTGAAGTGTCGCGTTTAAGCCCTACCGGAATTAAAGATTGCAAGTGGAATAGTGGTTTTTTACGGATCGCAAAAAAAGCCAATGCGCCAATTTTACCGATTTTTATTAAAGCCAAAAATAGCCCACTTTTTTATGGCACATCGATGATTTACAAGCCTTTAGCGAGTTTATTACTGGTTAAAGAAATGTTTAAACAACGACAAAAATCATTAGAGTTTGAAATTGGCGCATCGATACCTCCAGAGTCTTATTTAATTGAAAACCTTAAAGACAAAGAAGTAGTCAATCTGATCCGTAAGCAGCTTTATGCACTTACCTCAAAGAAAACCTTACCGCTTAAAACACAAGCACCCATCGCCTCCTCAGAATGCCGCAAGGAACTAAAAAAAGCCATCGAACAGTGTGAGCTATTAGGCACAACTCAAGACGGCATGCAGATATACCTTTATCAATATCAAGGCAGCTCAGCGATTTTCAGAGAGCTTGGCCGGTTACGAGAGATTTCGTTTCGCACTGTTGGTGAAGGCAGTGGTAAGCGTCGTGATATTGATAAGTACGATATGGATTATCAGCACTTGGTTTTATGGGACGGCTCACAACTTGAATTGGTTGGCGCATACCGACTTGCTTGTGCTCAAGCTATTATTGATAAACACGGCCGCAAAGGTTTATATACTGATAGCTTATTTTCTTACAGTGATGCAATGACTCCTTACTTTGCTGCAGGTATTGAACTGGGTCGCAGCTTTGTACAACCTAAATACTGGGGTCGTAAAAGTCTTGATTATTTATGGTATGGGATTGGCGCGTTTGTGAAAAATTATCCTCAGTATCGCTACCTCTATGGCGCAGTCAGTGTCTCTAACGCGTTGCCAGAACCAGCCAAAGCCATGTTAGTTCATTATTATCAGCATTATTACGGCGCTAAGCAGGTTATAGCTACACCTAATAATGAGTTCAAACTCACAGAGCAGCAACTCATACAGTGCGCAAATCTATTTAGCGGTGATGATGTCAAAGAAGACTTTGTTGAGCTCAAACATGTGCTCGCAAACATGGGTGCCCAAGTACCCACTTTATTTAAACAATACACCGAACTATGTGAGCCTGGCGGCGTACAGTTTTTAAGTTTTAGTGTTGATCCTGATTTCAATAATTGTATTGATGGCTTAGTGCTTGTTGATCTTGAAAAAGTAAAAGAAGGCAAAGCAAAAAGATATTTAGGAAAGAACTAAGAACGCAAAGGTGTATAAAATAAGGACGACCAGCCATCTAGCTTATTTACTAAACCTACTTTTGATCCGTAACGTGAATTTGCGTTCGCTGTATGCTATCAAAAGTAGTTTTTATGTGCAGATATGATAAAGTGGTTGTACACAAATTGTTGACAGAACAGCTATGAAAAGGTCCCTGCTATTTTTATCTTTTATCATTATTTTTTCGGTAGTTAGCATTCAATTATTGGTGATACCTCATTTTGAAAGTAACGTCAGGTACCCTACTGAAAAATGGGCTTTAGAGTTTTTAACATCAGGCTCTACGGATCTTCTTGCACAACAATTACAATCCATACCTAAACACCAGAGAATGGCCTACTTACAAAACATACAAGCTAATTTTGGCTTTGAACTTACTTTACAAGACTATCAACAAAGTGATTTTTCAAGTGAGCAACAATCTTGGCTCGCAGAGGATAAAATTTGGGGTGATCCGCAAACAGATTTAGCATATCGAAAAATAGATGACGAACAGCTATTAGTAATTGTAAAACCCAATACGGTTCCTAAGCATCTGATCAACGAAGCGCAACGTTGGATGATGGGCTCTTTTTACCTACTGAATAATATGCTGATGCAACACCCACAGCAGAGCTGGCCGTCGATAATTGATTCGCTCAGTGATGATTTTACATATCCCGTTGCACTGATGACATTGAGTGAGTTAACTTACACAGAGCAACAAATAGCCCAATTAAAAACAGGAGCTATTGTGACCATATCAACTGCGGATTCTGATTTTATTGGCTATCCCGCCGACATTGCCGTACAGCGCATCAAAAATAGCGATAAAGTAATTGTACTTGGCCCTTTTAGCCCTCAACTAAAGGGCAAAGTGGTGTACATGTTAAGTATCTTTTATTTTATATTCGGCTTTTTTCTGCTTATACCAATTATAATATGGTTAATTCCTGGCTGGCGCTCTATGTTATCGCTCAATAAAGTGGCGATATTACTTGGACAAGGTAAATTTGATGCTCGCGCTAAGCTAATTCGTTTTAGCCATCTAAACCACTTGTCCAAAACGTTTAATACCATGGCCGAAAAAATACAACGCCTTATCTCTTCTCATAAAACTCTGATCAATGCTGTATCACATGAATTGCGAACTCCCATCGCACGCATTGAATTCAATGTTGAATTACTTAGAAATAGTACAACCAATGACTATCAACTAGGGCAACTAGAGCGGATTGAATTATCTTTGAATGAACTAAATTCATTAGTGTCAGAAATGCTTACACATGCTCGATTTGAGCGCGAAATACCCACTCTTACATTTGCAACCGTTGAACTTAATCATTGGATAAAACAAGAGTTAATCTGTTGGCAAGAAGCCAACCCTGATACTGAGATTGTTTTACTTGAACAAGGCGCTTGCCATGCAATGATTGATAAGTTTTATATGAGCCGTGCATTAAGTAATTTAATGCGCAATGCCATAGCGTATGGAAGAAACCATATTCAAGTAAGCTATGAACAAACCGCAAAAGGCTGGCTGATTTGTGTTGCTGATAACGGTGATGGTATTCCTTTACCCTGTGCTGAGAAGGTATTTGAACCATTCTATCGAGAAGATCAAAGTCGTAATTTGCAAGTCGGTGGAACCGGACTAGGCCTTGCAATCGTTAAACAAATTTTAGGCTGGCATGAAGGAACCGCGAGTGTTGAGCCATCCAGCTTAGGTGGTGCATGTTTCATACTAAATTGGCCAGCCAAACGCACACATCGATAATCCACATAGAGAACAAGAAATGAAAACAAAGATTTTAGTGGTAGAAGATGATTTACCGCTTGCTGAGTCAATTCAAGAGTATTTAACGATTGAAGGCTATCAGGTTGAAATAGAATCAAATGGCGAGCATGCGGTCTCCCGTATTCTTCAGTGGCAGCCAGCTCTGGTGCTGCTTGACGTTATGTTACCGAACAAGGATGGCTTAACGGTATGCCGCGAAGTAAGGCAGTCATACAGCGGCTATATTTTGATGTTTACTGCACGAGAAGAAGAAATTGATCAGGTTGTAGGGCTTGAAATTGGTGCCGACGATTATTTATTAAAGCCGGTGAAACCTCGCTTACTACTGGCAAAAATTAAAGCTTTTTTAAGACGTGGACATCCCACAGATCCACTCGCCATAAAGCCACAAACGAAAGAGTCTATAACGTTTGGGCAATTAATCATTAATACGCACAACCGAACTGTCTCTTTAGCAACGCAACATATCCAGCTCACAGACGGCGAATATGACGTACTGCTACTGCTTGCTAAAAATGCAGGAGTTATTCTGTCACGTAGTGACATTGTTGAAAAAATAAAAGGTTATCACTATGATGGAATTGAACGTGGTGTTGATAATCATATTAGCCAGTTACGCAAGAAGCTCGGTGATAATGCGCGTAACCCAATAAAAATTAAGACTATCCGTTCCAAAGGCTACTTATTTGTAGTTAGTGCGTGGTAGTTCTAGGTGGATATGGCGCTATATCTCCAACATGGGAGTAGCGCCTTTGAGAGACTTGAACTGTGGATAATACATCTATCTCAGCAACTATTTCACACTAACCAGAGGAGTTTTAATCTAAAGTTATTCTTCAGCCATTACTCGTTTACCATTACTATCGACAACTAATAAATATGAAGCGCCAAAATTACCCGCACATAAATCGATAGCCTGATTGGCAACTTTTAGGCCATTAGCACAATTACTCACCGCTAAGAACGCTGTGACACTGCCCTTTTTTGTAGTTAATACTTTTTTATCATCAATTGACACATCATACTCGCCGTTGGCAAATAAACGCACATTAAATACATCTGCAGTATTGTTTTGTTTTTTATCAATGACAGACAAAGCCCGCTTACCTGAAGATTGCCAAGCAATTACCCATAAATCGTCGTTATTACTCAAGGTTGTATTTATGCGTTCCTCTTTATTCGCATTGATACTATCTTTAACTCCCAAGTTAATCATGTTATTGATTGCTTTATAACTGTAGTTATAGCGACTACCCACAGCATTCGCCTCTACATCGCCCGCAGCGATATTATCACTATCGAATAAACCACTGTAGCCGGTGCTAATACTCCTTTTTTTGACATGAAAGTCAGCCATATAATCCAATGAATTTATGAAAGACATATTTGCTTGATGGGTTAATTTATCATCTAATTCATCCGTGCTTTCACCACATCCACTTAAAGCAGCTGCCACACCAAACAACAGTGCAATACTAAATCCTTTATTACTGGTGCTCATAACAATCTCCATAATGTTTAATTTTATCAACGCTAAAAACCGCACTAAACGCTGTTATTACTTTAATAATTTTTTATTAATCAATTACTAAGTATTTTATTTCGAATAGCGAAATTTACTGAAAAAATGTTAGCATATCCTTTACGAGACATCTCTCAGCGCTTGTCGGACATTGTCAGAAATTGTCTGTTTATAATGAACAGTTTAATGATGGCCTTGCGTTATAGTCAGCTGATACGGCTAAATACCTGCTCTAAAAGCTGTGTATATATTTTCTCAATTTTTAGTAAGTCATTAATAGGCACATGCTCGTTAACTTGGTGGATGGTATTATTTCGTACCCCGCATTCAATCACTTGGGTGTAATCATTGGCAAAAAACCGCCCATCAGAAGTTCCGCCACTGGTACTTAATAAAGGATAACTGCCTGTCACATTAAAAATAGCTTGTTCAACTTGAGTCAATAAACAGCGACGCGTTTGATGACTCGTATAAAAAGGCTCACACGGACGCTCCCATTCCACACTCAGCAAAGCTTGTAAATCGTCTAACGCGAATTGAATCTCATTTTTTATATCACTGCTTTTATAACCATGGCTATAACGAATATTAAATGTCATTTCACATCGTGCTGGCACCATGTTATCGACAACATTAGCAATATTAATCCCGGTTATTTGCAAGCTCGTATGTGAACTTGGCTCGTCACGCTGCCAAGTTATGCTAGTCAAGCGCTTGATTACTTCTGCACTAAGATGAGCTGCATTGATGGTGTTTTCTGGATAAGCAACATGCCCTGCTTTGCCGTTGATCACTAACCGCGCAGACAGTGCACCTCGACGGCCATTTTTGATTGTATCACCAACATGCAAATGACTGGTTGGCTCGCCGACAATGCAGCCGTCAAGTTGGATGCCCTGTTGCGCTAAACGCTCGGCAATCAGTAGTGAACCATATTCCGCTTCCCCTTCTTCATCAGAGGTGATCAACCAGTAAAAAGTACCTTTTTTTGCAGCTACGTTAGCCAGTAATGCACGACTGGCACATAACATGGCGGCAACGCCCCCTTTCATATCAGCAGCGCCTCGGCCATAAATCGCGCCATCAATAATATCACCTGAAAATGGTTCTGCTCGCCACGCTCCTCCAAATGCGGGGACCACATCAATATGCCCCGAAAAAGCATAGCGTGGCCCATCACCAAAGCTTACTTTAGCTATTAAGTTAGTAACATTATTAAAGGTAAACTGTTCACAGTTAAAGCCAAGGTCTGTTAACTGCTTTGCTAACCAGTCTATTGCCCCGGCTTGCTGTGGCGTAACAGATTTAAATTGGATCAGCTTTTGAAGGTAACTGACCACAGTATCAGTGTGGATTGCATCATTCGTGGTGTGAGATTGGATAGCTAAAGTCATAATTAACACCCTTATTAAGAGAGAGTGTATTCATTACAACCTGAATTTATGACCGCTTTATGAAACACGGATTATACTAATCGTTTTAAGTTACTGACCATTTATAGCGACAGAAAAATACAGTGATAACAAGGCAGAGATTTTGACATGTAGTTGTTCTCGGCAATTGCTCCTGCATTGCTCTACCTCTTGCATCCATGCAGTCGTACATGAAAAATTACTAACGCAGTTAGCGCTTTATTTAGCGCGCT
>NZ_JACJEI010000038.1:0-43726 GCF_014163985.1 Pseudoalteromonas sp. SR41-4
CGGCAATTGCTCCTGCATTGCTCTACCTCTTGCATCCATGCAGTCGTACATGAAAAATTACTAACGCAGTTAGCGCTTTATTTAGCGCGCTAGAATGGTTAAATATTTAAGTCGATTGGTATTAGTGTGCACCTTCTTCGATGAATGCTTCTTGGCTGACTTTAGCGATATCTTTATCATCTTTGGTCAATTTTGTTTGTTGCCAACGACCACGACAAAACCACAAATACGATAGCGATGCGACGATCACATTGGTGACAGCAAACGAGTACCAAATGCCGTGATCGCCCAGATGTGTGTGTTTTGACAAAATATACGCCACCGGAAACTGTACTACGCATTGAGAAAACAGCGCCAACAACATCGCATTAAGCATGTTCCCTGATGCTCTAAATGCAGCCACCACACATAATTGCACGCCTATTCCGCCCCAAGTTAAGCACATAACACGAATAAACTGTGCGCCTTTGGCTATCACACCTTGATCATCGGGGATAAAAAATGCCACTAAGTAAGGTGCAAATATAAATGCAATCGCCCCAATAAAAGACAAACCACATAATCCCCAAAGTACCGCCAACTTAGTAATTTGCTCTGCTCGTTGCGGGTTACCTGCGCCCATATTCTGTCCAACTAAGGTCGACACAGCCATCGAGAGTCCCATAGCCGGGATCATCACCATCTGTAATATATTTGAACCAACACCATAAGAAGCAATGGTTTGAGTGCCAAAACTAGCCACTAAAAAAGACATGATAATCAAACCAAATGCACGCGCTGACAACTCCACAGAGCCTGGTGCACCTAAATAAAACGCTTGTTTGATATAACTGTAATCAGGAATGAAACTTGATAATTTTAGCTTAATACCATGGCGACCACGCATAAAAATAACAATGCCAGCAATGGCTGCCAAACTTTGTGTCACCAATGTAGCCAGCGCTGCCCCCATCACCCCAAGACCTGTAAAGCTGCCATAACCAAAAATAAATAATGGATCGAGTACAAAGTTTAGCAACACGGTTACGGAAACAATGATCAGTGGCACCTTGGTTTGGCCAATACCCCGCATTAAGGCTTGAAACATGGCATAAATAAATACAAATACCACACCCACAAATGACACATGCATAAATTTTAAAGCATCGTTATAAACGGCATCTTCAACACCCAGTAAATGTAAAAAGTAAGGAGATAGCAAATAACCGATAATTCCTAAACAAATGGCCGTCACAGTCACCATTAACACTGTTTGTGCGGCCACATGGTTTACTTTATCTTGCTGGCCAGCCCCCATATATTGCGCTGACAAAATAGCCCCCGCCATCGCAAGTCCAGAGCCAATCGCAATCACTAAAAAAGTCACTGGCATACTTACTGACACCGCTGCAACTTGTGCCGCCCCTAGACGACCAACCCAGAACGCATCGGTTAATTGATAGGCAGATTGTAAAATATTGATAAGAATAATAGGAACTGCAAGTTTTAACAGTGCTTTGCTAATAGAGCCAGACAGAAAAAGATGGTTGGTTTCGTTCATTGTATACCCTTGCTTTAAGCAGCAATTATAACTTATTTTCCTGACCTATTGATGAATAGCAATAAAAAAGAGTGCACTGTCAATCGATTTTAAACGTCAATTAAGTAAACCTTAATCTAAATCAAACAAACGCTGCGCCGTTTTATACGCTGTTATAAAGCTTGATCTAGAACAGTTTTTTATTTTTTTTTTGGCTGATAATAACGCCAATTCAAAAAGTAGTTCTCGGAGAACAGCATGAAAAAACAACTTAGCGCAGCGTTACTCACCTCACTTTTAATCGCATCTCCTTTCGCCAGTGCAAACTTAAGCGTTAATGTCGGTGCTATTAATGTTAACCCTGACAATAGCAGCTCAGCGATCAATGAAGATCCAAGTTTAGGCTTAAAAGGTAGCTCGGATACACAACTGGGTATTACAGTTGACTATGCATTTAACGATCAGTGGGTTCTAGAATTGGTTGCTGCAACACCCTTTTCTCATGAAGTTAATGGCACCGGTGGTTTAGCTGGCAATAAAATAGCTGATATTAAGCAATTACCGCCGTCACTAATCGCTCAGTACCACTTTTTAGAAAGTACTTCAGCATTTCGCCCATTCGTTGGTGTAGGTATTAACTACACAGTGTTTTTTGATGAGCAACCTTCTACAGCGCTAAAAACAGTACTGGGCACCAACGACGTTGAAGTAAAGCTTGATAACTCATTTGGTTTTGTAGCTCAAGCAGGCTTTAACTATATGCTAGATCAAAACTGGGGCGTACATGCGATGGTATCAATCATGGATATTGAAACCGATGCAACTGTTTATGCCGATGGTAAACAAGCTCTTACTTCAACAGTAAAAATTGATCCTGTAGTTGCCATGTTAGGGGTTAAATACGCTTTTTAAACATACTCTAAAAAGGCCTAACGACCTTTTATCAGTGTATGTAAATTCAACTGGGAAGATTTGTTATTTTTTTCTGCTCTAACATTTCTTTCCAGTGCATAATTTCCGTAGGTAATATAGGCACAATACCATCAAAGTTTACCGCCTCTAGCATTTCTTCTACGCTGACGACACCTCGCTTGCGCTTAAACACACCTCTTACATAGGCGATCGCATGCAAGCCACGCTCGGAATGAAATTTTTGCTCAATATAAAAATACTTATGATCCCAACCAACTAAGCGCGTGCTAATGGTATATCGTTGCATTGGCTTAATATCACGAATATAAGTGATGGCCGTGGCGTTAACGATAGGAAACCAACGTTTTTTCATAATCGTTTCAAGCAAGCCAACTCGCTCAGTCATCCAAGTGCGAGCTAAATCCATCATTGCTAAATAACGAGAGTTAGTAAGATGTAAATTAATATCACAATCACTTGGCAGCGCTTTGTAATCTATATCCACAGTGTCTAACAATGATTGATAATCACGGTTACGTTTGATTTTAAAAAATAATAATAAAAGACGAAAATATAAGTTCACAATAAAGGTCTTACCAGTTAACAGTTTTGTGAGTGTAGCATAGCGTATTGCATTGGAGAATATTCTGCTCTACTCTGAATTCTCTGATTATAAATAATAGTAGAAAAATGATGAAAAAATCAGTTTCTTATTTGAGTATGGTATTTGCATTGATGAGTACCAGCGCGATGGCCGACTTTAACTATCCAGGCGAAGGAGACGTACGTTATCCAACTGGGGTTGAAAAGCCGTTTCAATTTGGGTTTGCTTGGCAGCAACAAAATAGCAAGTTTACTATAGGTAAAAAAAGCTATGATATGCAATTACCTGAATCCTATTCCATTGCTATTACTTTAGCAAAAGACGACCAACAAGTGTGGGTGCAAGAATTTAATAATGGCTTTATTGAAGGATTCAGCTGGGAAATTGGCGAACACACAATCAAACTTGAAAAACGTCAATATAAAGGCGCGGTAAAAGGGGATTATGTTATCAGTTTAGATAACAAAGATTACTTTTTTGCCCGTAATAACATCAGTATCTTAATTAAGTTCACCGCTGAGGGTATCGATACTGTCGCTATTGACGGTGTAACCAAAGATATGGGTACTAAGCAATAGTACCCAATACTGTTGATTTGAGTCAGTTTACACTTTTACCGTTTTACGATTAATGCCGTAATCACGTAGCTTATTTGCAACTGCGGTATGACTTAACCCTAAACGCTTAGCCAATTGTCTCGAACTTGGGTAAGCAGGGTACAACTTACGTAATAATGTAGCCTCAAAACGCTTTACAGCTTGATCGAGCGAGCCCTCAAAATCAGACTCCAAGTACCCTAAATCATGGGTAAATGCAGGTAATTGTAAATGCTCAACACGCAGCTCGTTATCATCTAATAACGAGACCGCACGGTATATCGCATTTTCTAATTGGCGGACATTGCCCGGCCAAGGATAATCTTGTAAAAACGACAAACACTCTGCAGATAGTTCCGGAATTGCATGACCATTTTGCTGCGCATATTTTTGAATAAAATGTTCTGCAAGTGGCCCTACATCAGCTTTACGATCACGTAGTGGAGCAATTTCTAAAGTCAGTACATTGATCCGATAGTATAAATCTTCTCTAAACGTACCCTCTTGTACCATCGCGGGTAAATCTTTTTGCGTGGCGGCGATAATGCGTACATTTACTTTTACTTCGTTCTCATCGCCAACTTTGCGAAATGTGCCATCTTGTAAAAAGCGCAGTAACTTAGTTTGAAGTTGGGTAGACATTTCACCCACTTCATCTAAAAATACCGTGCCACCATCCGCTTGCTCTAACACGCCGCGTTTTGGCGCTGCATTTTCTTCATAACCGGCATAACCAAATAATTCAGACTCAGCAACATCATCAGGCAGTGAAGCGCACGATAAAGCGATAAAAGGTTTCACAGAACGATTAGATGCATAGTGACAAGCGCGTGCCAGTAACTCTTTGCCGGTACCGGTTTCACCAGTGATAAGTATCGGAGCTTCAAGTTGCGCCATTTTACGCGCTTCACGAACCACACGACGCATCGCAGTGCTAAAGTTGTGAATAGTTGCAAAGCTTTCTTGACCATAACGACGAAACGCACTTACCTGCTGACCTAAACGGCTTTGTGATTTAATGTTGATCACCGCACCGGCCAATACATCACCTTCATTGCCTTGTGGTACTGCGATTGGCAAGATATCCGCGATAAAATCTTCACCAGCCACCTCAACCCGGGTTGTTTGTCCCAGTACTTCTTTGCCTTCTAACCAACGGGTAAAGTTAAAGCCTTTCAATAGATTATTAATATTTGAACCAATAACTTCTTTTTCAGTTAACTGTAAGTCTTTACATGCAGCATCGTTGCAAAGCCTTACCCAACCTTTGGCATCAATTGAGATCACACCATCTGGTAGCGCACGCAACAATGTGTTGAGCTCATTATGCTCACGCTCAGAAGGTAAAAAAGCGGTGGTACGTACATCCTGTACACCATCAATTAATCGAATTGAGGGCATGATTTTTTGAAACTGCTCAAATTCAATCGGTGGAAAACTCACATACATACGACAGTTAATTGAATCAACTTCAATACCTTTTAAATCAACGCGATAGTTGACTAAAATATTGAGTATTTCTTGAGCAATACCGATGCGGTCTGCACAATGGATATCTAAACGCATTTCACCCTCAAAAAGAGAAAACCTACTATGTCGCAAATAATACGCTAACTACCCATCGCTGGGTAGTCTATTGTAAAGATTTTTGGACAAATGATACTAACCATTATTGCAAAGACTTTTTATGGCAACTGACTATAATTTAGTATGAATGATATTAGAAAAATTCAAATACTTGGCTAATATCATTTCCACAAAAAATCCGTATAATGAAAACGTATTAAAAAATGTAACTACAGTGATAACGAGGCTTGTTTGAAAATTAAAAAATATAAACTCTTTTCTATTCTCTGCTTAGCCCTAATTATCGCTGGCTGTAAGGTTGAAGACCCCTATGATACAGGCGAAACACAAGCCCAAAAGAGCGATGCACAACTGCGCGATGATTATTTAAAAAAAACGTTTAATGGTGTAATCACAATAACCGATCAGCAAGCTAATAGTGTGGCTGGCATCATGGTTGAGTTTGCAGGACAGCAGTATCAAACAAATGCCAGTGGGCAAATTAATTACTCAGGTATTACAACAGGTAACCATCGGTTAATGATCGCTGATGAAAGTTACTTCCCTGCTGTCGCTACAGTCAAAATTACTGCTGATAACACTCAGCAACAGCTGACCCTAACAGCTAAGAGTAGTAACTCGGTTAGCCTGCTATTTGCTGGCGATACTATGTTTGCACGACGCTTTTTAGATCCCTCTTTGGCAACTATGACGGCTGCGATCCCTGATGTCGCAGGGGCACTTATTCGTCCAGCAACAGCCAGTGAAAATGCTCAAGCATTAACACATTTTGTCGCACCATTTTTTCAAGCTGCTGATTTTTCATCAGTAAACTTAGAGACACCGATAACAAGTAGTCCTGAAGCAGCACATCCAACAAAAGAGTTTAGCTTTTTTTCATTACCTGAGACGCTAGATGGGATCAAAGCCATTGGTATTGATTACGTCGCACTAGGAAATAATCATGTGTATGACTTTTTAGAAGATGGCCTCAATGATACTTTGCTTGAAGTAGATAGCGCTGGCCTTGCTCACAGTGGCGCAGGGAAAAACATAGCCAGTGCTTACCAAGCAAAGTTCATGGATGTGGGAACACTCACGTTAGGACTTTTTTCAGCGACCTCCATTACAGGTAAAGAACATGCAATTACCTATGTTACCGATGCCACAAAAGGCGGTGCCGCAGATTTAACAGAAACAGAATTAGTCTCCAACTATCTTAATGATGCAGTGCAAAATAGTGATTATGTAATTGCCCAAATGCATGGTGGTGATGAATACACTTATCAACCCAGCGGTTACATTAAAGGCAGGTTTAATTCTTTATCCAAACAACAAACCAATTTATTAGTTGCTCATCATCCGCATATTGCCCAAGGCTTTGCAGTTTTTAATGGCGTACCTGCCATTTTAGGCTTAGGCAATTTTGTGTTTGACCAAGACCGCTTAGAAACGCTGCTTGGCGTTGCGGTGTTAGTAAATGTAGACAAAGATGCATCTCCTATGACGAAGCGCGCTTTTGCTTACCCTGTTTATGTTGAAGGGTATCAGCCTAAATTTACCAATGGTTTTTTGAGTGATTATTTATTACGACGTCTGGCTGAGTTTTCTGATAATAACATTACCTTGATCCCACGAGATGGTTATGCCGATGTATTTTTCACCGCAGATCAAGCGACTGTTTCTCAGCACACGGAAACAGTTACAGTTACCCCAAATCAAAGCATTCTAGATTTACGCAACTTTGCTCCATCAACAAAAGCATTTTTATCTAAACTTGAAATCATTGACGGATCGCCAAGTGATGTCACTTTAGGGCGCGATTTAATGATTTTCGGTGACTTTGAAGATTGGGATAACGATGATGAACAACTAGAAGTTGCTCGTTGGGATCACACCGGCGACAGCGTAACGCCTTGCTTAAGTGGTGCTCGTTCAGGCGCGCAAGGCTTATGCTCTGCTCGCACCCAGTTTGATAACACGCCATCGCTGCTCCCATTTAGACAAACCATTCGTGCAATGGAATTACCTAATGATGATGGCTCAATTGATGTCTTCAAGGAGTTTAGTTTGTTTGGTTACAGTAAAGCTGAAAACGCCGGAAAACTAGACGCAAAAATAGTTTATACCACCGCTGAGGATGGCCTTGAATTTTCTACTCAATTGGTCGATATTGAACCGGCTGGTAACCATGACTGGCAAGCCTTAAACTATGACTTTTCACTGCCTTCTGACGACTTAACACTTGGCCCAGAACAGTTACCACCGCGCGGTATTAAAGTTACCTTGCGTCACTTTGCGCCAAATAGTGGCGAAGCAAGCTTGGCGTTGGATGATATGGCAATGATTTCATGGCAACAAAAAGTAAACTTCACTGATACGATGTGGCGCACGGATAAAATCCATGGATTTGACTTTTTACGTTTAAATGCAACGTCTTCTGTTACGTTTAAACTAACGTATAGCACCTTTAATTAATCTCTATTCTATTTTGGAGCTAATCGTGGCTTTTAAACAACAGTTTTTTTTACTTAAACGCCAGCGTTCTTTTTGGCTTACTATTTGCCTGTTTATCATTGTGGTGATCTCAAATTCATTATCACTGTTTAATTCATCAAATGCCTTTTTCTATAGCCGTTTAGCAAATCTTACACAAAGCCAGCAAAGCAATGTTGTGATCATTGAAAGTGAGCATTTAAGTCGCGAACATAATGAACTAGTACAACAACTATTAAGCTATCAACCAAAAGCAGTATTGGTTTTTGCTAATGAACAACTAACAGTAAATAAAACCTTGACGGACATGGCACAAAACACTGTTTTTTACCCACACCCTAGAAATGACTACTGTCTACCACATATAAACGATTGGTCTGGCTACAATGTTGAATTAGCCGCTATGGCTGACAGCTCATGTCTGGCAATTTGGCCGACACTGTTTAACGACCTTGATAGTAGCAAAAGTGTATTGCTTAACTTCGCTTTAGCCCCTTCTGCACTGCCAAAGTTTTCAGCTGAACGGCTGATGACAATGGACATTATGGCCAGCCAGTTACAAAACAAAATCATTATTCTCGGTCAACATAATGCTGGTTTAGGGGTAAAACTTAATGCGCCTAAATTAACCCAGACATCAAACTATTTATTACTTACTGCTTATATTGCCGATACACTTGATAAGCAAAGCAGCATATCGCTACTGACACTATGGCAAAGCACCCTACTGCTGCTTAGTATTTCTTTACTACTGCTGTTCGCTTTTCAAAAATTATCAATTAGTTACAGTATCGTAATTGCAGTGCTAACAAGTATATGTTGGTTTGTCTTAGGGTATTTTATTTTAGTGTTTCAGCATTTATTTTTACCCGTTGGCCAGATGACCATTTTTACCTTTATTACACTGGTGTGGGTAATATTGGTTAGAAAACTCAACGAAGACAGGGAGCTCACTAGCCTAATTGGGAATATTCAACAGAAAATGGCTGGGCGCTATTTACCAAAGTCATTTATTTCTCAAAGCTCGCCTTGGGATGCGATTATTCGCTTGGTAACTCAACAACTTGCTTTGAATAAATCGATATTTTTAGCGCGTAAAGAAGGCGATCACCGACTAACCGAAATAAGAGCCGTCAATTGCCACCTTAGTGATATTAAAGAAATGCGCCGCGATTATAAGCGCGCGCCATATTCAGATGCTTTAAAAGAATTTGGTGTTGTGCCAATTTTGCGCCCATTTTTTAATGAGCTAAGTGACGGTGAGCTGCAATATATCGTGCCATTGATCTATGCCGGTGATGTTCGTGGTTTTTGGGCAATGACAGTAATGCCTGATGCACAATTTAACAAACAAGCATTTGAGCGCAATGTAAATGCCTTTGCCGGACAAGTGGGTGAATTACTGTTCCATTATCGAATTATTGAATCACAAAATAATGCTAATGATAGCGCCCTATCTCAACTACTCACTTTGAAATTACAAGAACCGCTCAGCCAGCAAGTGAAAACGTCGATAGCGGAAATGGAACAAAAGCTAACGACCTTAGAGCATGTGTTTAATAATGTTCGCTCTGCGACTGTATTATTTAATTTATTTGGTCAAGTGGTGCAAATAAACAAATCGTTAGAAAAACTAGCTGCGCAGCATCAATTCTCTATTTTTGATATGACAGCATTGGATTTGCTCTGCTTAGTTACTGATTTAGATACTGAAACCGCGAAAGGTAAATTACGCTTTATCACCTTACAAAAAGGCGATATTTATCTTCAAGCTAAGCTTGATGAAAATACCTATATACTCAATGTTCGAGCAATGGATGCAAGTCATCTACAAAATGCATCTGGCGAGCCATTTCAGGTTTCAGGTATTTTATTTGAGTTTATTGATATTGCGTTTTTTATTGAGCAAATGCCCAACAGCAAACAACTGTGTGATTCATTATGCAAACAACAGCAATTTTACGCTCAAAACTTGATGGAGCCATCAACTAGTGGGTGATTTTATTTTACAATTGTTTCCAGCAGGTGGTGGCTTAGGTCAATCGGTGATCACCACTGTATGGATAGGCATTACTGTTGTTTGTTTGTTAAATTTACGATTTGGTTTTCCGCTTACTGGGCTTGTTGTGCCTGGTTATTTAGTGCCACTACTTATTGTTAGCCCAACCTCAGCCGCCGTTATCTTAATTGAAGCGGTAGTAGTGTATGGCCTAATGCTCTTTAGCGCTAAGTACGTAATGCAAAAATTTGGCTACGCCGAGATGTTTGGTCGTGACCGCTTTTTTGCCATTATCTTGATCAGTATTTTAGTGCGTGTAGTCATGGATACTTTGTTTTGGCCATTGATTGCTAACGTGCTCAGCGGTTGGGATATAACCTTTGATTATTCATCACAGCTTTATTCCCTGGGGTTAGTTATTATCGCCCTCACTGCCAACGTGATGTGGAATGGTGGCTTTAAGTACGGCATGAAAGTTACCATTGTTCAGCTACTAATTACTTTCTTATTAGTTCGTTTTGCACTCATGCCAATGACTAACTTTAGCATCGCCAATTTAGCAATTATGTATGAAGCGGTTGCCGCATCAATTATAGCGGCACCAAAAGCCTATATTATTTTGGTGATCACTGCGTTTATTGCGTCGCGTGCCAATATTAAATATGGCTGGGAATTTAATGGCATTATGCTACCCGCATTATTGGCGCTGCAGCTTATGCAGCCAACTAAATTGCTCACATCCTTTGCAGAAACAGCTATTATACTGATCATTGGTGCTTCGCTATTAAACTTCACGCGGTTACGTAATGCCAATATTGAAGGTGCAAGATTATTGCTATTTTTCTTCAATATCGGTTTTATCTATAAGTTATTTTTAAATTATTTTGTGGTGCACCACTACCCTGAAATAAAAGTTACCGATACCTTTGCTTTTGGTTATATGCTGTCTACGCTTTTAGCATTAAAAATATATCAAAAAAGCGCACTAGGCTTAGTGATCCGAGCCACCTTTCAAACTTCAATCCTAGGCGGTGCGTTAGCCATTGTGATCGGCTTTATTATCATGTTTATCCCTTCTTTATTTGTTACAACTGACATTAAAGAATTGCAAAGCACAAACAAAGTCAGCGCTCTTGGTCAACAGATCAGTGAATATAAAAGCTACCTTTATACGAGCAATAAAGGACAACTAGACATCAGCAGTTATCAAGCTAGTCAGGACAAAAATAACTTTAAACAAGCGATTTATGAAATTAATAAAGCCCCTAATTCAATAGAAAACTTACTGCTGAATAAACAGCGCTTAGCTAAACTTGATTTTCAATTGCAATTTGATGATAGTTATATTTACATTCGCGATGCTAGAAAAACCTCGCAACGCGGGTTATTTGTTATTTCTCGAAAACCAAGCGCAGATTTCATAGTCACGGTACCATTTCCCACTTCAGAAAGTTTAGCGAGCGACTCTGCAGGGCTTATATTTTCACACTTTGACAGTCGTGCCTTAGTATTTGGTACCAGTGCTACACCAACGACGGAATTAACTCATAATAATAAACAAAGTCCTTATTATTTAGCATTTATTGAAGCGCTGGGGCTTGAGCAACTATTTCAAGTACGGGAAGTTAACAATCGCACAAATCGTTTGTTAATCAAAACCCCTGTCGGCGCAACAAGTCAGTATTGGATTTACAATCAGTTACCAAGCTCACTCAGCCAACGTTTGATCCAACAGCTATTAGGACATCAAGAGACTTTTTTTGGTCAAGCAACCAATAGCTCTTTACCTGCAGCAAATTTTAATGGCCAGCTGTTTGAAGTGTTTTTAAATAGTGATAACTACACTACGTTATTAGCTAACATATCTCGTGATGAAAGTAATAACGAGGACAACGCAATTAGCTATGCAACGCAGAGCCTGAATGAAGTGATTGAGCTATTTGCTGACAACATTACCGCTAAAGGCAGTGGCGCTTATAAACCATTAACGGCAAATCAAGCCGCCTTGTGGGAATTTGAAATATTACACCCTCTATACCGTTTAAAAACTAAGCTGACGGATCAAGATGTAGATGAGAATATAATCAATCAACTAAATCAAATTAATGCCACAGCCAGACTAATGGGCTATCAGCTAACATTACTCAATAACGCGCAAGGTCGCTTTTTACTTATCGCCCCTTTCGTTGATGGGGCTGCAATAGCCTATGGTCAAGGTTTCTATGTCATCAATCTGACATCAAGTACCCAACTTAATATTGAAGTACCGCGACCATTATTTGAAAGTAATACCTTAAAGTTTGCCACTGAACTATTTGTAAATAGCCGGGCAGAGCATTTACTGATCGCCGGTGCCCATCCTTATGCGCATCCACAAGCGAATGTATTATTACCCAATAACGTTGATTCATTATTTAATGTGGTTCATCAAAGCTATTTACGGTTTGCACAAAATAATGCCATTTTAAACTTACAAATTCGTAGTCACAGTGCACCATCATGGATCAGACCCACCGCCCTAGCTTTTGAATATACGCAATCAAATAACGCCCACCAGCATCTTTTACAAACACTTAATCACAGTTTGCAAGATTTGGCTGTTGATTACCAAGCTGTGCAAGGCCAAACCGCGACAAGAGGTTTAGAGCTTGGTACGTCGCCGCAATCTGGCTATCAAATATTTGCTCCCCACAGCGAACTAGCAACCCTGTGGCTTGCATCTGATTTTAAACAGCAATTTTCTGTTAACCAGCAAAGTCTTTTACAACGCTTGCTCGCGATTTCAGCGCAACCAACAATTAAAGTAATGAATATAACCACATTATCGCCTGCCAATTGGCAAGCTGTAAGTTCACAGCAGCAAAGTCATTTTTTAAAAACGATTGAGCATTATGCCAGCACGCAACGCTTGACGGCACTGGCACAACTATGTAAACCATTCGCTAACTGTGAATTACAAACAATTGAATTTGAAGGCCGCCAAGAGTATGCCCTCGCGATCAGACAAAAAGGTAAGCTGTTGGCAATTTTTAATCCGATAACAAACCGTCTCACTGACCAAAACCGTTTTAACACTATGATGATTGAGGGATCGTATGCAATTTATTAAACGACTCTTAAAAATACTCATATTGCTCCTAATACTTACTGGGCTTAGTTTTGCGCTGTTTAGTTTTTATCTGTGGATACAGTCAGCTGAACCTATAACTAGCCGTTCGGATGAAGAGACACGCTCTAACGTTCAATGGCTAAGCACTGAAAAACCATTGATTTTTTCGTTTTCTAGCACTAGAACACACTCGATCCGAGTATTATCAAATGCGATATTTTCTGAACCACAGGATTTAGATAAACCGATAAACTATGCCATTGAATACGCATTCTTAAATGAAAAAAAACAAGTAATTAGTAGTCATGTCTATCACCATGCGTCAAAACTAACACCTCCCGACAATGAGCAACAAATAAAGCAAATTATTGAAAATCGGCAAGCTTTACAGGTCTCATCTGGGCAATCTTTTTATATCAGCCCAGAACAATTAAAGAACGTTACCAGCGTATCATTAAAGTTAATTAGCGAAGATAGCCAAGTTATGGGAGTTGTAGTGCGAGTCCATGCTAAAACACATAACGATAATGATGATAAATACAGCGCGTGGCTCAAGTTACCATTAGAGCGAAGAGAGCGAAGCAGCGCATATCACAGTATTGGGGTTAATGCGTTATCAACCACAGAAATAAACAATGCAGTTACCTATTCATGGCTAAAACTTGCTCCACAAGGTATTCCTGGGATCGACTTTAAAGCCGACATTTTATATGAAACGCTGCCCTACAATGTTGTTACTTATGACTTTGCGCAGCAACAACTTAATTTAAATGACTATTACACCGATGCGACACTGTGTGCGAGCATTGAACTAAAACAGCCAGATTCGCTTATTTTCAGTCTGGACAAATCAGCTGAAATCAATTTAACTTGGTATGATTTAAGTCAGTTTATTGCACCACATACTGTGCTTTATCGCGCAAATACAGCGCAGCCACTGAGCTTTATTACCGAGCCATTAGATATTGGTTTAGTAACTATATGCAGCACCGAGCCACTGTTAAGTAATTGGTCTTTTAGCTCACTACAACCGTTAACGACCGCACAAGATGGTTACTATCAAATAAGTAACTTATTAAATGCTCGCTTCACACTTGAAGGAAGTAGCGATATTAACATCGATCTCAGATCATCTAGTCGAGGTCATGCTACTGTGATTGTTTATGATCAAAATAATCAGCCAATTGATACCTTTACTATTTCTTATGACGATGAATTATCTGAATTTGATCGAGTTATTCTAGATTCCACACAACGAGAAAAAATCCCTAAAGCAAATAGCTTTTATTTACGTCTTAACGAACGTGCAGCGGCATTGGTAATTACAACTGAGCAACCGACTCTTGTACGTGTCAAATCACGTAATAGCCAGTTTAACTATCAACGTACGGTATGCCATACGAAATGTATTGAAGATCCAAACTTTCATGATATTGCCGCTTGGTATGAGCAACAAGCTGATAACCATTACGACTTTACTGAACAAGATAGTTACGTCAATATCCGAGTTTTCCAAGAGCCACCAGAGATCCTAATTAAAGACAGTTTCTATCAATCAAGAGAGCTGTTTAAACAATTACCGATCTCTAATGTCGCATTGGTCAATAGCCCAACAAAATATTTTACCCCAGTTACTGAGCCCAGCCCTTATAACTTTGCACCATTGCAAAATAAGCATCTGCTGCAAGCGGCGACTAATGCGCCAAGTACAGATCCAGGCAGTGTGGTTTATCAACTAAACAACAAAACAGCCAGAGAAGTAAATTTAGTAGACACTGACTTTGAACAACTGGCAAGTATTGAAAAAAATGCCCAACACATTTATCAAAACTGGCAAGGGCAACGCCCGTGGCTTAAACAACGGTTGTATAAACTTACGGCAAATACGCCACTAAAATTAGCATATCCAACGCAACGCCCGTACAGTGTGGTATTAAAAGCGTACAGCCATTATGCTGAGCAGAGCATTATCCTCGATATTGCTCAACGTGCTAAATACCAAAGTGGCTTAACCCATGATTATAGTATTGCAAACAAGCGCTATGGACTTCAGCCGAGCCGCTTAAGTGATGCCTTTTTGATCCATCCAAAAGACAGTCAACTATTTGCTTACCCGGCAATTACTCAACAGCTCAATGCTGATGTTCGTGCGCTCAACAGTTTAACCATTACAAGCAATAAAACCGTCTGGATCGCAGTATTAGAAGAGTACGCTAACGAAGAAGTAAAAATAAGGTGGTGGAATGATGATGCAAGCTAAACGGTTACTTGCGATAATATTACTGTTATTAACTAGCGCAAGTTACGCTAGTTCGTCATCACAAAATGGTGCCTATGCGGTTACAAAAGCCCAACTAGCGCAATGGCTGAGCACGCAAACAAACTTGGCGCAAGGCAACGAACTAACATCAGCGTTAACTTTAGTAACGAAAGATGAACACGTTATAGCAGGAGAAATAAAATACCAGTCGAGTAGCAGTCAGTGTATTGCCTATGCTCCGCACCGCTATTTTGACAAACACAGCTACCCTATTGCGATGGCTCTATTTACTGAATGCCAGGTTTTCTTAGCCAATACCATACATCGCAATACACTTGCAGCTGATGGACAAAAAAGTGATCTAGGTAAATACCACTACAGTGTTACCAATGCGTTTATTCAAAGCTACGCCAACACAGTCGATCAGTTCGTTATTTATCAGATACACGGCTTTGATCCAAAAAAACGACACACTAAAAAAGCACGCAATAGTGATGTAATAATCAGTCATGGTGCCAAGCCAGCTACAGCTAAATTACAGCAAATAAGCCAGTGTTTAACTGACAAATTACAACTTGCCAGTTATGTATATCCGTTAGAAGTTACAGAGCTTGGCGGCACAAAAAATATTTTAAATAAAATTCTGCCAAGCAATGGCGAATTTTTCCATATTGAATTAAGTGATATATTACGCGCGCAACTTGTTCAACAGCCTACTTTGATGAGTCAATTTAAAATATGCATTACGCTATAACTGCTATTATTTTCAGCCTATTGCTTACTTTGAGCCCACACGGCTTAGCCAGTAATGACAATATTTTGAGTTCGCCTATGTGGCTAAATGTGACACCTAACGTGCATTTAGATAAATCTCAGCAAGCGATGTATTTTGAAGCTAAACAAAGTCGTTATCTTTGGCTTGCAAAAGGTCAATGGCTGGAGCTGGATAGTACAACATTTAATTCGTTTATTTACAGCTCGGGGACCAGTCACCTTGCCCAGCAGAGACTCAATGTGAGTCGCGATTTTATCTGTGAACAAGCCAAGTGTCAGTTACCGATTGCATCATATAACCGCATTTTAAAAATCACCAATCACCTTGATGAAGGTGTAACCTTAACGGCAATGGTCGGTGAAACAAACCGTCACCGTGATAGCTTCCGTCGCGCCGTAAAGCTACCACGAGCGGTAACTCGTTTACAATATGGTCAAAATATTGAGCATTATTATCACTTTAAAGCGGGCGAAAAAGTAAAACTGTACTTTCAACACGCTAAAAAATTAAAACTAACTGTGCGCAAAGATTTACTAAATAAAGATATTAACGGCAAAGTCTATACCTATGTAAATGAGCAACCGATCAGTGTGCTCGGTGTTATTGCCAGTCGCGCCAGCGAGTATAGTGACCAACACATTGGTTTGGCCAATACCGATTACTTAGCAATAGATAAAGGTGAATACCTAACTATACGTAGTGAAACAGACGCTTATATTAAACTTGAGCAAAATCACAGAGCAATTTTTGATGATCAAGCAATGGATAAGCAACAAGAACGTTTGTTTCAACCATATTGGGTTAATAATTTAGACAACACGCTGCGTGCTATCTACTCTCAACACGACTTATCACAGCTAAACAATTCACCTTATCAAAGTGGTGAATTACTTTCGCAACGTCGTTATCAAGATTTACTTAGCACAATTTCATCTCGCGATTTTCTTGTTCCGAAGTCGCAGGATAAAGCGTACTTTAATAGTCAATTTAAGCAGTTTGATAGCTTTAGCGGACTGCGGATGGTTGATGATACTGGCTACCCTGTACTATCAGAGCACTATGCGCAAATACATCAATTAGGCCAGCAACAGCATCAATTTTCTCTAAACAATAAACAGCGCGTGAGAACGACGATAACACTGCATGCGCGCAGCAGTGTCGATAGCCAATTGTTAGTTCGCAGTGGTAACTTAAAATGGCATTTAACCTTGCTAAAAAGCGAAAATTTTGCCGCTTTTGAGTTAAACGTGCCTTTAACAACAACTCAATTAAGCATTCAGAATCTTCAGCAACAGCGCCAACCAATTGAATACGTAATGCAAAGTGATCAATTACTAGATTTACCAAATAATGAATTGCTCTATGCACAAGCAGGTACGCTAAAAGAAAAAAGTAATCTTATTCATAACTTATTGGCCCAGCAAATTAGCCAAATCGGTGATGAGTTTACTGCCGCACTGCTCCCTTATAAACCACTGAAAACAAAAACTGCGGCAATAACTTCCACTGATACTATGCATTGGCAACATCAACTCGGTGAAGCTGAGTATTTAATGGCAGAGCATCCACTTCAGGCACTGCAATTAATTAAAAAATTAGTCAACGTGCCCAATACAGATATTGCAATTAAAGCGTGGCAATTGCGTCTCACTATTTTGATGGCGCAAGGGCGCGACGCTTTAGCCAAAAGCTACCTTGAAGGGCTCTACAAAAGCAGCCAAGAAGTGGCTATCAAATCCTATGCTGGCAATCAGTTGATACAACAATATCAAGCATTAGAGCAAGACTATAAACTGCAAGGTTTATGTGCCAATGCTTTAGATTTATTAGCGCCATGTAGGAACATTTTGATTGCGCTTGCAATCAAACAACAAAAAAACTTACTCGCATTGTGGTTAAGTCATGACTTACCTAATCAAGCGGCATTGCAAACAAGCTTTGCAAAATTAAATTGGCGCGATTACAGCGAAGCAGATATTCAACAGCCCAGCTACGAACTTGATTACCCAGGCACGCAAACGCTTGCCAGCCCAACGGGGTTAATACAAGCACTGGTGGTTAATAAAAGCCAAGCGGTAACATTCAAAGCGCAAAGCCAACCACTCACAATTGCCCTAAGAGCGCGCAGTACCAGTGTTCAAAATGGTCAATATAAAATGAGCTGGTTGTTTGCACAACAGACATCGCAATCATCAAAATCAGCGCAACACACTGTACTGCCAATTTTTTCTGATATTAACTCGCAAACCCTATTACGCAATGATGCTCAACCGCTGTCGATCTCCAGTGACGCGTTGATCACATTACAAGCTGGTGAGTCAGTTCGCTTATATAGTGATCAACAAACATTTATTTCCTATAAAATACTCTCGCAGCCATTGACGACGACGTATAATTATCAAAATATGGCAACCCGCTATTTTTGGCAAACACCATTTATGGCGTTGCTATATGACACCGATATCAACATGCAGACGTTATTGAATAATACCTTATTTAAGTTGGCGGATAAAACGCTAACCACCAATGAGTACACGCAAGTTTTAGCGAAAGTAAATGCCCTGAGCTTACCTCCACAACTCGCGCAGTTATTTTCACGTATACAAAGTTATGGCCAGTGGGTTCCTCTACAAGACTATACTGACTTTGCTGGCACGCAACTCATTGCTGTGGATTCTCAAGATGAGAGTAGCTATAGCGACCAATTACTGCGTACCAGTAGCCAAGGCGGTTTTACGCAAGGATTAGTCTTACGCCCACATCATGATTTACATATTGACTTGAGCCAAACCCGCTCAGAACAAATTCGTTTAAACTTTCATTTTTCGGTCGCAGAGTTATCTGCAGCGGCTGACTTATCCCAAGGGAATGTCGCGAACGTTGCAATAAAATTAGCCACATCGGAAAAAGTTTGGTCAATACAACCTGATAAACCAACTGCATTTGGTTTTAATAAAACTGAGCTAACCGATAATGTGCTCTCGTTGCAATGGCTTAATCCTTATTTATCACAAATGATGACAATCAGCGCACAAGAGTACCGTAATGGTCGCTGGTATGACTTACCGCTTAGCAATAACTTGTTATTTTACACTGTTCTGCCAGAGCGGCATTTAATCGCACAATTACCAGCCGATCGCTTAGTTAAGCTCGAGCAAATGCTCCCAAGCAGTATTGTTGGTGAATTTGAACAACGCCTTGAACGCAGCTTTTTCCACCCAGCAGGTAAAATAGAAGTCAGCACCGACAGCATCAAGCACGTTCGCTTATATACTTGGCAATTGAGTGAAAGCAATCATAAAATATCTAATTTTGAAGCCGAGCAAAACAGCTTCGCAAACACCGTAATTTACCAACTGCCCGTTGCTCAGCGTGCCCTGCAAACTGAGGTCGCACAGTTTCATCCAGACGACTTAAGCTGGCAAGCATTTATTAATTATGACCGCCGAGGTATTTTTGAATCTAGCGAAAACGTCCCTATTCGTCATAGTATGGATGTTGGCGCTAGGTTTCGATTAAGTGACGATGAGAATTGGTATCGTCTTGATCTTACTTACTCTTTGAGCGAACAAGATAGCGAACTATTTTCGATTGATGGCTATCATTCTTGGCAAGATCATGACAGTCCTTGGTACGTCGACAGCGCCTTGCAAACCACATGGCAACCAAGTCAAGCAGGCACTGACAGCCAATATGCATTTAATACCTATGTGCAGATTGGTCAGATCTGGCGCATTGATGAAAGTCATCGTCATCAATGGCAAATAAGTCCATTCTACAGCTACAGCAGTGCTAATATTGAAGACTTTTTATTTGATCCTAAACTCAATTCAGACATTTATAATTTTTATCGCGAAGATCACCCGCATGGTTGGCGAGGCGAATATCAATATCGCTATCAACCGTGGGTTGATAGTTACTTTAATTTTCTCGCCGGCAGCACGTCCAATGCCGATTGGACAAGCCTAGATATTTTGCGTTTTGGCGCATCTTGGCATCAATATTATCAAGGGCAAATCTTCCAAGCCGGATTAACCAGTTACTATAAGTTTGCTGATAAACATCGCCCTAATAGCACATGGCAATACATCACCAGTGTAGGTTGGCGAAAACAGCTGCCATTAGGTAACTTTTCACAAGGGTGGATCAAAGTACGTTGGGACCAAGATTGGTTTAGAAATGACCATAACATCAGTCTCGAGTTTTCGACTGGCAATATAGCTGACACCGGTTTTGGTGTTTTCTCTCACGACGAAATTATTTTTGAGTCACTGCAACTCAATCACTTTTTAGAGCAGAATTAATATGGCAAACACCAAGAAAGTTACTCCCTCTAGCGAATTAAAAGATCGCTTAGAACATCTATTGTTTGCTGATATTGCTAATTTTTGGCTGGACCTTTATCGCCAAAAATACCGTCAACTTGTTGATGAACTAGCGCAGTGGGAATTGCTGCAAAATATGCCCGATGGCGAAGATCAGGATATTTGGCTATTGCGCCAAGCAATTGCTTTTTTACGTCATCGCGTAGAACATAAACAGCAAAGTTTACAAAAGTTGGATGCCGGTTATCTGCTTTTTATTGAAAGACTCAGTCATGCAGAAATCAGCGCCGAACGTGAATTCCATATTTTAGATTACGCTCAGCAACTAGGCGCCACGTCTGAACAATTACGCCAAGATAAACTTGCCTTTAATCGTTGGTTTGACGAAGGTGCTGTGATCAACCGTTACCAAGATATAGTCGCTGATATTGAACAAACTCTTAAATTTTTAATTGGAAAGCTTGGCGACTTAAGTAATCGCTATTTAAAAAAATCTTCAAACGATATAGCAAAAGCGTGGCAAACTCTGGACTTAGAGAGCTTCTTTTTACAATTATTAACCAAGACCGATAATGAACATGTAAGAAATGCGCTATACCGTGCCTTGGCGAATCAAGTACAACTGATGCATAACCATGATGGCGATCCAGAGCTAAGTGCAAATTTAATTGAAACCTTAGTATTAGCATTAGAAGAGGTGAATACACCGCATTTAGCCCGTTTGGATATATTAGAAATTTTGATCCATCAACGGCCAACCTACATTCGTGCATTTATGCAGCAGCTGATCCAACAAACTGATCAGTGCCAACTTAATGCTGAAGAACGGTTATTTATTTTAGCTGCGTTACCAAAAATTTTAACCAGCCAGAACACATTGAGCCACTTATGTGAAAACCTGTTAATGCAGTTAGCCGAACACAGTTATCCACGAGTAAGGCAAAGTGTTATAGAGCAAGCTGGTAATTTTTCTATCAGTTTTTTACAAAATTTATTAACCGAACGATTAAAAATAGAAACCGTTGATGCCGTGCGCTTTACGTTAGTTAAACAACTAAGTAGCCCGCGTATAGATACTGACAACTTTACATTCAAACTCTGGTGGCAACTATTAAGTGGTAATGAAAGCTTTGCCATTAAACGTTTAACGTTAGAGCTCACAGCTCGTATGATGCTCAATCAACAATTAGAGACAAACCAACCAAATAGCGTTTTCACAACTTATATCAATTGTTTAAATGAACGATTGCAGAGCGAGCCGGTGCTGGCTATTCGCCGTTTTATCAGCCGTACCAGAGAGCAATTAGTTGCATTTGAGCATCAAAATTTAATGGCTGAGTTAGAGCAAGTATTACCAAACTCTGCAACCCTATCTCAGCTCGATAAAGAATTAGATGAAGAGTTACTTGGTCGCTTACTCAGTCGTAAAGCTCAGCAAAGCGAAGGCTACAATGTTAGTAAAAATAAATTAACATGGCAGATCCGCAGTGGTTATCGTTATGCGTTTAGGTTGTGGCGTTTTATACATGAATGGCGCAACCCAAGCACAGACAAACGCCAAAGCTTTAATCATAGCAAAGCCCGAAAACCATCTGCCTTTATGCATGTTCCTAGTTGCTCTGTAGCGGAGATAAGCACTACCAATGTTCCTGGCGAACCGTTATTTGATACTGATGAATACTCAGCGCGGCCACATTTACCGTTACCTGACTTCTTACTCTCGGTACTGAGCCAAGACAATTTAAAACAGCCAGCAAAAACCTATACGCCAGATGGTATTTTATTAGTTACCCCGCCAAAGTCATTATTTCAGCGAATTAGCAGTTATATTTGGCTAAGTATTAATATTGATAGTTTAGATACGCAACGTAAAGGTAACGAAATAGAGCAAAACAATTACCTGACAGCACTCAATAAGCACGGTTTTAGTTTTGAATTTAAAGCCTATGGTGAACAACTCGGTTGTACGTTTGATGTAGAGCCAAATATTAGTAAGCTTTATAACAAGCTAAGTTTTTCTCCACTACTGGTAAATATTTGGCTGAATTTTAAAGAGTATCTTTACTCAATCTATCAAAACAGTATTGGTCAGCTTATCTTTTTTGTAGTTGGTTTTATGGTTTATTTTTGGGGACGTCATATTCGCATAAGCCGACGTATAAAAACCGACCGTCAAGCAATTCCAGTCAGTATTGGTGGTTGGGGCACCCGAGGTAAATCTGGCACTGAACGCTTAAAAGCCGCGCTGTTCAGCAGTCTTGCGTTAAAAGTAATAACGAAAACAACGGGCTGCGAAGCAACCCTTATTTATGCTCGCTCCAATGGTGAACAATTTGAAGTGCCTTTATTCCGCCCATTTGATAAAGCCAGTATTTGGGAGCAAAGTGATGTTTTACATTTTGCTAAAAATGTCAAAGCAGATGTCTTTTTATGGGAGTGCATGGGCTTAACACCTCGCTACGTCAAAATACTCAGGCAGTGGATGCAAGATAACTTTTCAACTATTACCAATGCCTATCCTGATCATGAAGATATATTAGGACCAACAGGTATTGATGTGGCTAAAGAAATGGCAAACTTTATCGCCCCCAAAAGTCAGGTTTTTACTAGCGAACAAACCATGTTCCCTATTTTAGATAAAGACGCTACACAAAAAAGCAGTACCTTAATTCAGGCACATTGGGGCGATGGTTATCAAATCACACCCGACATTAGAGCACTTTACCCATATGAAGAGCACCCGGATAATATTGCTTTAGTATGTAAGATGGCAGCCTACATTGGCCTGGAAAAAGACTTTGTATTTAAAGAAACAGCACAGCGTATAGTACCTGACATTGGTGTTTTACAACACTTTAGCCCTGTACCTTTTACACATTTTAGCATGTCATTCGTTAATAGTATGTCAGCCAATGAACGCTTAGCGACCATAGAGAACTGGCGACGCTTAGATTTATTTGGCCTAAGCAAGGATCCAAGTAAACAAACCATCGCCTTGATTAACAACCGAAATGACCGTGTAGCACGTTCAAAAGTGTTTGCCCAGATGCTCGTCGAAGATTTACCGTTTGATAAAATGGTTGTCATTGGTACCAATGTTGATGGCTTTTATAGCTATTACTTGCACGCTTTTGCTGAGCGCTTTGAACGAATAATTAGTAATAATGATTTACAGGAATTAGAATTGTTGTGCTCTCAGCTACACTGCATTAAAGAAGCAGATACAGTTGCCGAAATAATGAATAAAGCACTTGAAGGTAGCTACCAGGCAAAAGAATTTACCGCCTTGAATAATGCAGAGCAATTTACTGATTGGCTCAATGGACAGGCACAAACATTAAGTGAACAGCAGCGGATAAGTTTGCAAGATGTTTTTAATCACTATTTAAGCTATCAACAGATGCGGCCTTTGTTGAGTGATTTAAAAAAGAATCAACATAATTTACAAACAATATTATTGGAATTAGTCAAAAGTAAATGCATATTAATTACTAACTCCAAGGTCACCCCCGATCAATTAACGATCATGCTAACTGCACTTGCGAGGCCTCACTGTCACCAAGTCATCATTGGTATGCAAAACATTAAAGGAGCTGGCTTAGGCTATGTTTATGGCTGGCAACAATGGCAAAAGATTTACGATAGCATAAGTATGCTTTTAGATAACAATTGCTCAGCTGAACAGTTTAAAAAAACCTTAACGCGCTTATCACTGATCAGTACATTTAGTCAGCTTGAGCATGCTTATTTAAGCAGTGCGTTATTAGAGATAAAAAAAATGCATCATGCGCAAAATGAATACAGCCAAGCAGAGCTTGTGCATATTAATGAACGTTTGAATAAACATCAGCAACAGCTAGACAATAAAACCGACAGCCAGCAACAAGGCCCATTAAAAAGATTTGCCATACAAGTGGCTGAATCATTTTTAGATGCTGGGGCTGCTGTTAAACGCAAAAAAATTGCCAACCAAGTTTATAAAGATATCGCAACCCAGCGTATTACTCTTGAAAAAGCTATTACGGTCTTAGGAAAGCTAAATCGCAATCAAAAGCCCGGCTGGTTAACATTTTCAAATAAAGATAATAGCTAAGTTAATCATACCGTAAAAACCTACAAAGCCTTAATTACTAATTAAGGCATACCGACCTAAACAAATGTATTAACTTAATTTTCAGCTAAAATTTTAGTTATAAAAAAAGTAAAATATTTTCAAAGTAATTACATTCAGCAAGTCACTGTTTGCAAATGAATTATTTAAAAAAGACAAATAAAGCAGTGAATTATTGCGAAAACGCTCATGTTCAACATTTGACCGAACCCAATATTTATAGCAAAATAGTACCATAAATTGTTAATAAAAATGTTAACAAAAACAAAATGAATTACTTGGTAGGAAAAGTACTATGAAAAACTCATTGTTTAAGCTTGCAACATTACCTTTATTGATCGCTTCAGGCTTTGCAGCAGCATCAACGAACCTAGTAGCAAATGGTTCTTTTGAAAACACTGCAACAATTTCTGGAACATGGGGATTATTAAATCAAGTCTCAGGTTGGCAACGTTCAAACAATGCTAAGTTTGAAATCCAAACCAATAAGCTTGGCCTTATCAAAGCTCAAGATGGCAGCCAGTATTTAGAGTTAGATTCGACAGCTAATTATAGCGTTTCGCAAACATTGAATACTGATGTTGATCATAACTATGAAGTAAGCTTTTATTATTCAGCACGTGTAAGTGGCGATGCAAATACTAATAAAGCAGAAGTATATTGGGATGGTGAGTTACTCGATACGTTAAATTCAACCACCAAAGACTGGCAAAAGTTTACGTACACTGTAAAAGCAAGTTCAGCAGCAACCGAACTTAAATTTATCGGCGCAGGTAAATCTGATTCATTAGGTGCGTTTATTGATGATGTTAAAGTAACTAGCCAATGTGCATCTGGCTTATACGGTATTAATAACTTCGGTACGAATGAAGAAGGATTTGTTTACTTTTTCAATACTGACACAAACACATACTCTAAAGTAACGGGTTTAAGTAACACGGCATCAAATATTGCATCACATAATGGTGTTTTATATTTCATGGAGCAATTAGATAGCTCGACTAAAGTCTCGCAAATTTTATCACTTGACCTTGCTACGAATGAGCAGGCATTGGTTACATCTGCAACTTCGTACCCGATTTACCGCTCTGCAATGAACGCTGATGGCACAACATTACGTACCACAAGCAAAACATACATGTACGATTTTGACCTAGCTACAGGTGATAAAACAGTACTTGGTAAATTAACTTTCCCTGGTGATTCGTTCGCTGATGGTGATATTGCTTATTCAGCTGATAATAATGTTCTTTACGTTCTTACCGGTAAAGCACTTTATACTATTGACCAAGGTTCAATGGAGTTGTCTTTAATTGGTGAGCATGGTGTTGATCAAGCATCTGGTATCGCAATTGCTGCAGATGGCACAATTTATGTTTCAGGACGTGTAAAAGGCGAGAACGCTAAAATTTACCGATTAGATCAAAATACTGCGGCGGCAACATTCATTATGGATGGCCCTTCACATGTTAATGATTTAACGTTTGTTGATAGTAACTACTGTAACTAATTTACACTGTTAATAAGTCTTTATTTAAAGGCCGAGTAATTTATTACTCGGCCTTTAGTATTTGTTACACAATGCCACCTTATTTACCCGCTATACAAAAAATGAGCAAGTGTCATTTCATTACGCTTATTACCGCAAAGCCCCTTAGTGCCTTACGCTGACGCTTTAAAGCCATCAGTAATCTAACTATCGCAAGCACTTCCCCTGCACTGCCCGTGTATGTATACTTAGGCGCAATTGTAGCTAGGATAAGGGTGTGACTCTTACCCACTAAGCAATCTTAGTGAGCAAACCATTACCTTAGCTGCATTAAAAATAATATTCATGGCCACCCGTTCTGTTTGTGTTGAAAGCACATGAACGACCAAAGCAAAAAATATAAGGCCGCAATAATTAACGTTGAGTTAGGAAGTAAATATGAGTTCATTACCTAAAGCAGGTGATTTTTTAGGGCATCCTAAAGGATTATTTCTGTTGTTCGGCACAGAAATGTGGGAACGATTTGGTTATTACGGCATGCGTGCCATTTTAGTACTTTATCTTGTTGCTATTGTCCAAGACGGTGGTTTTGGTTGGAGTAATGCAGACGCACTAAGCCTTTATGGTACGTTCACAATGGCGGTTTATATCACTCCATTATTTGGTGGTTGGTTAGCTGATAACGTACTTGGTCAACGAAAAGCTATTATCATCGGCGGTCTACTAATGGCTGCTGGCCATTTTACTATGGGTATCCCCCACGATATGTTAGCCGGCCAACAGGAAAACGTATTTTATATCGGTCTTGCTTTATTATGTATGGGTAACGGTTTATTTAAACCTAACATCTCAACTATGGTTGGCGACTTGTATAAAGAGGGTGATCAACGTCGTGATGGCGCCTTCACAATCTTCTATATGGGTATCAACTTAGGTGGTGCGCTTGGGCCACTTGTTGCGGGTTTCGCAGCTGCATCTATGGGTTGGCAATATGGCTTCGTTGTTGCTGGTATTGGTATGCTAATTTCGGTAGCGATGCAAGTAGTACTTAGTAATAAGTACTTAGGTGATATTGGTGTTGTTCCTGCCGCTAAATTAGCGCAATCACAATCAACTTCAAATACCAAAGAGCCGCTCACAAAAGTGGAAACTGACCGTATAAAAGTTATTTTCACTATGAGTGTATTTAGTATCATATTTTGGATGGGTTTTGAGCAAGCCGGTGGCTTGATGAATTTATTCGCTAATGATTACACTGATCGTATGTTGTTCAACTTTGAAATTCCAGCGTCTTGGTTCCAATCATTAAACTCAATCTTCATCATTATTTTTGCGCCTATGGTTGCCATAGTATGGTTGAAACTTGATAAACGAGAGCCTAATTCTCCAGTTAAATTTGCCATTGCGTTGATATTCTTAGCGCTTGGCTTTATCACTATGATTTTAGCACTTATGACCCAAGGTCAAGGTGAGCCACTACAGATCAGCATGATGTGGTTAGTATTATTTTACTTATTCCATACCTTGGGTGAATTATGTTTATCGCCGATCGGCTTATCAATGGTGAGTAAACTAGCACCACTGCGTTTAGCATCAATGCTAATGGGAATTTGGTTCCTATGTACTGCTGTTGCGAATAAGATTGCTGGTTTTGTAGGTTCATTCTTAGGTGAAGGCGAAGAAGCGCTTGATAACGCATTGGGCATTTTTATTGGTTTAGGCGCTACTGCTGTTCTCTCTGCTGTGATCATGTACTTACTAAGCGACAAGCTTGTTAAATGGATGCACGGTGCTGAAGGTCAACACGAGCCACAAACACAAGAGCACATTTTAGCTGAAGAGCTTGAAGTAGTTGCTGAAAAACCGTAACGTTGTGTTTATTATCTCCCCACAAGCTATGCCGCTTGTGGGGATTTTAGTTGCTCTATTTATATCGCCATGATTAATTCCTGCCAACCAAACGTCGATTTAAGTTACGATATTAATAAGGCTGACTTCAAAGCGCGTAACAAAAGATTATAAATTACTTTTCAACAGCTTCATTAAACACATCTGATAGGCCACCACGCACGTTCAACGAAACGCTGTAGCACTGCTAGCAAAATGCCCCAGCCATTACTAGTAACCTTAGCTAAGCGCAGAAGAGTTAGTTTTTTAACAAATACGGCTCTAGCGTAAACAATTTATTACACCACGTATATTTAATAAGGGGTGAATAGTTCCTTTATTTGATTATTTACCCCCTTAAATAAGAATAAATTAATTCTATTTATCAATAAGTTAATAAAAGTTTAAGTTACTTAATACAAGGCCTTTCAATACAAATCTCAAAACCAAGCATTAATGCTTATGCATTTTAAAATGATCGTCCCATTTAATTTACAAAGAGCCGTTTGCCTAAATAGCTATCGGCTCTTCCCCTGCTGCCAATTATGGTTAATTATCTGCGCATCAGACACAACAAGACGCAGTGTTTATTGCGGGAGAATTATAATGAGTGAAGTAACTAACCCTTTAGGTTTGGTAGGTATCGAGTTTACTGAATACGCTACACCTGATGCAGATTATATGGATAAAGTATTTACCGATTTTGGTTTTTCAAAGCTCAAAACATTTAAAGGTAAAGACATTGTTTATTACAACCAAAACGATATTCACTTTTTACTAAATAATGAACGTGATGGTTTCTCTGCAGAATTTGCAAAAAGTCATGGTCCTGCAATTTGTTCTATGGGTTGGCGTGTAGAGAATGCTCAACAGGCATTTGACACCGCAGTAGCACGTGGTGCAAAACCAGCGACTGATTCAACTCATAAAGACCTACCATACCCGGCAATTTACGGTATTGGTGACAGCTTAATTTATTTTATTGAGCAATTTGGTGATAAAGGTTCAATCTATGAGCAAGACTTTGAAGACTTAAGCGAACAAAACATTGTTGATGATAAAGGCTTTATCCGCATCGACCATTTAACTAATAACGTTTATAAAGGCACTATGGAAACATGGGCTAACTTTTATAAAGACGTATTTGGTTTTACTGAAGTTCGTTACTTTGATATCAAAGGCCAAAAAACAGCCTTGATCTCTTATGCACTTAAATCACCGTGCGGCACCTTCTCGATTCCAATCAATGAAGGTAAAGGCAACGATAACAACCAAATCGATGAATACCTTGGTGAATACAATGGCCCAGGCGTGCAGCATTTAGCATTCTTAACAGATGACCTAGTAAGCTCACTAGATAAGCTTGATAAATCAACCATTGCCACGCTTGATATTATTCCTGAGTACTACGATACAATTTTCGATCGTGTACCTTGGGTTGCAGAAGATAAAGAAAAGATCCGTGAACATCAGATCTTAGTCGATAGCCAAAGTGAAAATTGCTACTTGTTGCAAATTTTCTCGAAAAACTTATTTGGCCCAATCTTTATCGAGATGATCCAACGTGTTGATGACGGCGGTTTTGGTGAAGGTAACTTCCAAGCACTGTTTGAATCAATCGAGCGCGACCAAGAGCGCCGCGGCGTTTTATAAGCACCGTATTGTAAATTTAAAAAGCAGCGTACTTCGCTGCTTTTTGTCGTTTCATCAATATTATAAATGACAATCTGAATTTCACTGTTTAAATCGCGCTATTCATCACCATATCCACTGTAAAGCGCGACTGACTAAACCAAAGGAAATGTAATGAGTTTAATTAACGAAACCCATGATATAAATTTAACTAGCTGGGTTGCCTCAGCGAACGTTGCAAATTGTGACTTCCCAATTCAAAACCTACCATTTGCAGAAGTACGTCGTAAGAACTCTGACGAAGCTTTTCGTGGTGCCGTTGCCATTGGCGACCAAGTTATCGACCTTGCCAAAGTAAACGAGTTAGCTATTTTCTCAGGCGATGCACAAACAGCCATAGCAGCAGCAAGCCAAGCAACATTAAATGAATTTATGGGTCTTGGTCAGCAATATTGGTCAGCGCTACGTTTAGCATTATCTAAAGCATTACGCGAAGGCGCCGCTGAACAAGCTAAGTTAAGCGACGCATTAATTGCCCAAGCAGACATTGAGTTTGCATTGCCATGTCGTATTGGCGATTACACTGACTTTTACACATCTATCTATCATGCAACAGCAGTCGGTAGCTTATTCCGTCCTGACAACCCGTTACTGCCTAACTATAAATGGGTACCCATTGGTTACCATGGCCGTTCTTCATCAATTGATGTGTCAGGTCAAACCTTTCATCGCCCAAATGGTCAAACTAAGGCGCCAGACGCTGAAGTACCATCGCTTGGTCCGTGTAAACGTTTAGATTATGAGTTAGAGCTAGGCATTTATTTAGGTAAAGGTAATGAATTAGGTGATGCCATTGCTATCGAAAACGCTGAAAACCATGTATTTGGTTTTTGTGTATTCAATGACTGGTCAGCACGTGACTTACAGGCATGGGAATACCAACCATTAGGTCCATTCCTTGCGAAAAACTTTGCTTCAACTGTATCACCGTGGATTGTAACCACCGAAGCATTAGCACCTTATAAAACATCATGGACTCGTGATGAAAATGACCCACAACCATTAGATTATTTAGAATCAAGCCAAAACCGTGAGCTTGGCGCCTTTGATATAAAAATGGACGTGCAAATTGAGACCGCTAAAATGCGTGAACAAGGTGCTGCACCTTCATTAGTATCTAAATCAAGTTTCAAACATTCATACTGGACAGTGGCACAAATGGTGACTCATCACACAGTAAATGGTTGTAACTTTATGCCAGGTGATATGCTGGGCTCAGGTACGCAATCAGGTCCGACTCATGAAGAAGCCGGTTCATTACTTGAACTGTCTCGTGGTGGTAAAGAAAAAATCACCCTTAATAACGGTGAACAACGCAGCTTTTTAGAAGATGGCGACAACGTTATTATGCGTGGTTGGTGTGAAAAAGCCGGTTTTGCTCGTATCGGTTTTGGCTGCGTAGAAGGAACGGTTCTTCCTGCTAAGTAACTAAGTTGTAAACATTTATTAAATGTATTTATTATAAGGAGGCGACCAACGCCTCCTTTTTTAAGATTAATTACAATTTTTTACTGGCTTTTTCAGCTCAGATTGCTATCTTAATTCGGTTAATAGCCAGTGTTTATAAGCCATGTCAGCATTTATTAAGTCTTTTTATCACAAATTATTCCCAGCTAGACAGCTGTTGATCCGCCAAAATGGTGAGGTTAAACATGTGATATTAGCACCTTGGTTACAAATATCAGCCGTAGCTATTATTTTAATTGCTTTAATTTGGTTGGCTGTTTCGACCCTGCGAATATACTCTCAAACCAACAAGATTTCCGATATCGAACAAAGCCAATTATCAAAACAACAACAGTGGCAGCAACAAAGTAAAGAACAACAAGCACAATACGATAAACAGTTAGCCCAGCTTGCGGTGCTAGAGCAAAAGCATGCTTTATTGCAGAGCATGATCGATTCTTTACCTGAGTCGATGAGTAATCCCACACTGCCAGCAGCGCCGCCAGAAGGTGAACTCGGCGAACAACAAGAAGAGTTCCACGAACCATTAGTTGATGAAAACCCTAACAGCGCACACACTCTTTCACTCTCTGAATCTGTTAATATCGAGCAACGTTTTGCACTACTCGATAGCCAATACCAACACAGCTTTTTACAAATAGAGCAACAAATAGAACGCCGCCAGCACGATATTTTAGCGATGCTCAAAGGTGCAGGACTTGATACCGCCTTGGCGCGTCGTCTAGATGGTGATATGACAGAAACCGCGCAAGGTGGTCCGCTGGATTTATTTGATGAATCAAAGATCCCAGCTGAATTTTTAGTCATCGCAGATAAACTATTGGCGTTGAATAAGCTTGAAAATTTACTCAGTGAGTTACCGCAAACTCTGCCTGCAGCAAATTACTATATTTCGAGTAGTTTTGGCCTGCGTAAAGATCCAGTGAATAACCGTCATGCTTATCATAAAGGTGTTGATTTAGCAGGTTGGCATAAAACCGAAATATTCGCCCCCGCTGATGGCACTGTATTACGCGCAGGACGCAACGGTGGTTATGGTAATTTTATCGAACTGCAACATAAAAACGGCTTTGTAACTCGGTTTGGTCACTTAAATAAAATCAACGTTAAAAAAGGCCAAACGGTAACCAAAAATGATGTTATCGGATTAATGGGCAGCACTGGCAGAAGTACTGGCACTCACCTACACTATGAAGTATTACTTAACGACAAACATGTCAATCCAGTCAAAATAACAAAGGCGCTTTCTCGTGTTCGGTAAAAAAAAATCAACAGTAAGTAGTTCTGCAAATTCTCAACTAAAAAGAACTAGCCACACTCCTTCGATCATTTCTGAAGATGTTCGCTTAACGGGCAGCTTAGTGAGTCAAGGTGAAGTACAGCTTGATGGTCGCATAGATGGTGATGTTCGTGTTAACCATTTAGTTATTGGTAATACCGGTTGTGTTGAAGGCTCAGTGGTCGCTGAAAGCGTGATTGTAAAAGGTAAAGTAATCGGCTCGCTCAACGCCAGCAAAGTAGTTATTGAACGTTCAGCGCAAGTGCACGGGGATGTTTATCAAGATACTTTAAGTATTGATGCTGGTGCAATTATTGAAGGTAACTTAAAACAACGCCATGAAGCTGAAACGGTTGAATTAATTACCAATAACGCAGAATCAAAGCCGGAGCTTACATCTGCGCTCAGTGAAGGTGATAATGACTTGTCGTTTTTCAACAAACAAGCCGCAGAGAAAAAATAATCGCTTTATTTTACTTTTTCTTAGTAACGTACATCGTAATATCAGCAGTGAAGACCAATTCACTGCGAGTATTGTAAAGCTTCACTGGCACCACTAAATCCTCTTTATCTAGCCATTGTCTTGGCATTGCAATTTCTGCCACAGCTGTGACATCAGTATCAACCTTCGCTAAGTACTGCACCGTCATTCCTTTAGGGATCCAGCGATGAGTTTTATACGGCACGGTAGCATCAACCATCACACCGGCACATAACTCAGCTAAATTACACTGCGCAATAGCATGGATAGTCCCAATATGATTGTGCACACTCCGTCGGTTTTTAACCATTGCGCTGCAATGTCCGTCACGTAAATCTAAAACAGTGGGTTTCATGGAGCCAAAATAAGGAGCTTTAAAACACACTACTTTAGTAAATAACCAATTGCCAAATGGTAGACGCTTAAAACTATGCCATGCTGTTAAAACTGCTGATTTTTTACTCATTATTATTTTCCATTGAATGTCGCTATTGCAAAATTAGCACATCAGACCAGTTAGCAAAAGTGCATTTATACTTATAATCTTATTGATAGATGGGTCATATACCCTTTCTTTTTTATCTTTGCAGACCTAAAATACGCGGCAAAAGGAGCACTCATGCCAACAACCGATCGCCGCAATCATCTTAGTGTTATTTTAATTCTCGCTCTTCTGGTTATATTCTGCCCATTAGCGATTGATATTTACTTACCCGCATTTCCTGATATTGCGCAAGCATTGGCTATTGATGAGCAGCAAGTGCAACTTACCGTCGCTATTTTTATGCTGACGGTTGGCTTAGGTCAGCTTATAGCAGGTCCTTTAGCCGACAAGTTTGGCCGCCGTCCAGTCGCACTATTTGGCATCACACTGTATGGATTTGCTGGGATGTTGGCTTTTTTAGCACCTAGCTTTAGCATTCTGATGCTTGCACGTGCACTGCAAGGTTTTGGGGCTTGTGCCACTTTTGTGGTTGCATTTGCGATTGTTCGTGATACCTACGGCAGTGCTAAAAGCGGCCAAATGATCACTTACCTAAATGGTATTGTGTGTTTTATTCCCGCGTTAGCGCCTATTTTAGGCGCTTGGCTGACTGTGCAATTTGGCTGGCGGATAAACTTTTTATTTTTGGCGGGGTTTGCTTGTGTTGGACTAATGATCACTGCCATATATTTTAAAGAAACACGCCCTGCGGATAGCCACTATGAGGGCCACATACTCGATTTACGTCGTTTTATACCAATCATTAGCACGCCTATTTTTCTTTTTAATAGCCTAATTTGTATGGTGGCAATGTCGGCTATTTTAGCTTTTGTAACATTAGCACCGGGATGGATCATGACCGAGTTAGGTGGATCGGTCAGCGATTTTACTTTTTGGTTTACTCTCAATGCCATTGTTAGCATTGTAGCTAGCTTTATTGCACCATTGTATATCAAACGCCATAGTCAAAAAGCGTTACGCATAGGTATGAGTTTATTAATTTTCTCTGGTGTACTGATTTTAATTCTCGGCCAGTTTAAAAGTGCCTTTGCTTTTATGCTACCAGTGTTGATTGCTGCGCTAGGCTTTGCACTTAGCTTAGGCTCAGCGGCTGGAATGGCATTGTCACATTTTGCTAAACAAGCAGGTACTGCATCTGCGTTAATCGGTTTAATGCAAATGAGCGGCGCTGGAGCATTGGTTATGCTCACCCAAGTGCTCCCTTTCAATGCGCCCGAGTTTATTGCTTTTCACTTATTATTATTGCTGCCACTGTGGGTTATACTGCTCAGTAATAAAGCACATGCTTATCACCCTAAAAACACATAAAAACAATGATCAATTTTGAATTTTTACTGTCATTTTTAGCCGCGAGTTTTTTAATCGCTGTTGCACCAGGTCCTTCCAATGCTTTTTTAATGGCGCAAACTTTTGCCAATGGCCGCGCAGCAGGCTTACAAAGCGCATTTGGTTTTGCTTTAGGCGGAGTGGCGCATACTTTATTTGCCGTTGTCGGTCTTACGGCCATCCTTAAAGCCTCAGAAGTGGCTTATACCAGCGTACAATACGCTGGTGCTGCCTACTTATGTTATTTAGGTGTAATGATGGTTAAAAGCACATTTATCCAGTCAGAGTGCAGTAGCGAAGATAAACCCCATGTAAGCACCAAGAAAAAAACTAATGTTATCTTTCAGGCTATGATGACTGAAGTGCTCAACCCTAAAGTAGCGTTATTTTTTATTGCGTTTATTCCGCAGTTTGTTGATCCAACCCTGTCATCATCAACTACATTTCAATTAGCTTTCTTTGGCTTACTGTATCCACTTTTTGCGTTTCCGATTGACTGCACGTATATTTACTTTGGCGATAAAATTGCAGGCTACTTTCGAGAGCACCCGCAAAGCCAAATTTGGATTGATCGTATAACAGGTGTAGTATTTGTAGTTCTTGCGGTTAATCTACTCATCTAAAAAGAAAAAGAGTCAACATGGAACAAAAACAGCAAACCCTTCCAGCGCAAAAAAATATTGCTTTAGTTGCACACGATGGTAAAAAAGCAGCCTTGCTAGCCTGGTGTAATAAACATCGCGATAACCTCAGTAAGCACACTTTATATGGCACAGGCACCACAGGTCATTTAATTGAGCGAAATACTGGACTTGAAGTTATCAAACTACTTAGTGGCCCTATGGGGGGCGATCAGCAGTTAGGCGCTAAAATTGCGGAGCATGAAATTCATGTGTTGATTTTCTTTTGGGACCCCCTTGCATCTCAACCTCATGATCCGGATGTTAAAGCATTATTACGCTTAGCTGCGGTATGGAATATTCCAGTGGCGTGTAATGAAGTCAGCGCAGATATGATTTTAAGCTCGCCTTTGATGCATAACGAGCTTGAACGGTCATTGCCAGATTACGAGAAATACCTCGCAACCCGACAAGTCATACTATAAGCACCCTTTAACTATAAAGCATACTTGCCCATTTAGTGAGTCCGGCGGTTACACTACCAAAGTGATCGCCGTTTACCATTTTAATATCACCTAAGTGCTCAACTAATGCGGCTTTTATTAGTGGCGATTGCGCGCTGCCACCGGTAAGGTAAATCACATCAGGAACGGTCCCTGCATCTTTAATCGCTTGTTTTGCCAAACTTACTATTTGCATAATCGAATCATCAACCGCTACAGCTAAATCAGCTCGTGATAGCACTTTATGTAATTGCGGCGCTAAAAACCCTAATTCACAGTCATACTCAGTCACTGACGAAAGCGCAATTTTTGCCGCCTCCCCTTGCTGTACCAGCTGATGACCTTGCTTATTTTGCTGCAAATCGATCAGTCGTTGAAATAACTCAGGTGCTTGTACTTCACGTAACTGCGTAAGTAATTCTCGGTGATGGCTTTGACTATAAAACTGGCTTTGTAAGTTCACATCGTTAATTTTACATGCTTGCCAAAATGCTTGATTAGGCAGTGGTAAACCTGATTTAAACTGACTGCCTAAACCAAGCAATGGCATTAATGCGTGATAGCTTAAAGCAATGTCTAAATCATTACCGCCAACACGTTTACCTGTATGCGCTAAAAAGTCATGATCACGGTCACTACTATCACGAAAGCTAGGTCCCATTTGCACAAATGAGCAGTCACTGGTACCACCACCAATATCAATAACCAATACTTTTTGATCGTGATTTAAGTCACTTTCATAATCAATTCCCGCTGCGAGTGGTTCATATAAAAAAGCCACATCTTTAAAGCCAGCTCGTTTTGCTGCACGCTCTAAAATACCAATTGCTTGTTGGTTTGATTGCTCTCCACCCACGGCTTGGAAATTTACCGGGCGGCCAATAACCGTTTGTGTTAACTCTTTTTGTAGTGATGTTTCAGCACGCTGTTTGATTTTTAAAATCATTGCGGTGGCAATATCTTCAAAGAAGTTAATTTGTCCTTGCTTTAAGCCTATAGCCCCAAAAAACGATTTAGGGGATTTAACAAAATAGCCTTCTTCAGGAAATTGCACATATTCGTTAATTGCTTCTCGGCCAATAAAAAGACTTTCATCACCAGGGGCTAGATCTAAGTCAGACTTGATCCGCACCATACTATTGAGCAGGGCTTGGCGCTGGGTTTTAAAATCAGTTTCATAACTTGTACCTGTTAGATGCTGAGCAACAAAATCGACAACTAAAGCACTGTGATGTGTGTATAAGGTTGAAGGGAGGTAAAACTTACCTTGCTCTAGGGGCACCAGCTCAACAGTATTTTGAGCATTCATTACACCCATTGCGCAATTAGAACTACCATAATCAAAACCAACTACCATTACTTCACCACAACTAACATCAAAAGGCCGCGCAATTTAGCATACTTACGGCTTTTTTTAAATGTTAATCAGGATCGCGTTGACGTAAAAAACTGGCAAACCGTGGTAAACCGTTTTTAGTAAAACCATGGTATCGGTATGTCACCGTCGCTCCTATTGCGGGTGGATTTTGGCGCTGTGCGTTACTAAAGCCAGTACCAATTGAAAACTCTTTTCCTTGTGGTGTAACTACTTTTAACGCCCCTAGCATGCCAGTAAATTTGCCTTTTCCTGGAAGATGAGCAATGACGACCGCTTCACTATCAAAATAAGGTTTTAACTTTAACAGCGCATCAGAACGGCCATTTTTATGCATTGCCGAGGCTAAATGCAGCATTACACCTTCACCACCTTGCTGAGTTACTTTATCAAAGTACGCAGATAATGCCTGCTCTGTGGTAAATTGATACTGCTGTACTGCTTGGATGTGAGGCTTATTTAATGTTTTTACTAAACGTAGATAATTTTCATAGCGTACTGCAAAGGGATTATGTTGATCTGGCATGTCAAATATCTGATAGGTGACTTTTTGCCAGTCACTATCCAACGGCTGTAAAGTGCGCACAATACCACTGAGGTCTGCAAAATCACCGCGCTTGGTCCACAACTCACCGTCTAACCTCAAATTAGGTAAATCAGCAATAAACCAGCCTGGCGCATTAATGGCATTGCCATTACGGGTTATCAACTGTGTTCCCGTCCAAATCGCACGGACCCCATCAAACTTCTCACTAACGAGATAGTTTTCAATGGCAAGCGCTTTATCTTGTGGGTAAACCTTGGCAAGTTGGGCATCAGCGGTGATCTGTGTATCAGTTGCTAAGCAAGTAAAAGTACTGATCAGCAACCATAATACTGTTAGTCCTTTAAGCATATCGGTCTCCTTGTTTATCACCAAGCAGACTAAACTATAGCTTAGTTTGTACCCATTGCCATAGCTGCTGTAAATTATCCATGCGAGAAACAGCTAAACTTAAATCGTGGCCTAGGGTGTGTTTATTCGGTATTGCAACCACAGCTACGTTTGCATTAGTTGCTGCTGTAACGCCGGTGTGTGTATCTTCAACAGCAATTGCTTGCTCTGCTGAAATCCCTAATGTTGTCAGTGCAAGTAAATAAGGGTCTCCCGCAGGTTTTGGATTTTGCACGTCGTCTTTAGTCACTACGCAGTCAAACCATTCATAAAAGCCATAGCCTTTTAAGATAGGTAACGCCTCATGGCGTGAACTACCCGTCACTAATGCCATTTTAAGATCGCTTTGCTTCACTGCCTCTAATACCTCTTCGGCAAAAGGCATTAAAGGAGGTAAATTAGTGGTAACAAATTGCTCGAATGCATCATATTTAGCCTGCGCTAACCACTGCGCTGAAACCGATAAGTTATATTGCTCAACCACTTCAATTGCCGCATCTAAGGTCGGTCGACCTGAAAAACGTTGGCAAAAATCATCTTCTTCATAGCGCACGCCAAACGGTGCTAAAACATCATTCCAACAGTTAAAGTGGACACTTTCTGAATCAACTAAAGTGCCATCCATATCAAATAATACTGCTTTTAATGTCATCCTCATTCCTTTATTTTTCAGCAACAAAAAAGGCGCTCATAGCACCTTTTTGGTTTAATACTTATGCTGTTAAACCTGCTGGCGGCTCTGCAAATGCTTCTTCACCCGTTTCAACATCTACCAACTCGTAGCCACGTTCTTTTCTAACAACTTTTAGTACAGGTTTTTCAAATGCTGTTTTTAAACGCTCTGCGTCATCTCGTAACGCATCTAAGGTGTTGCCAAAAGGCGCTGCGCCCGTTTCTGACCAATTCGTTACTTTACCATTTAGGTTATATTCAACCTCATGTATTTGATATTGCGCCGCTTCATCTTTAGTTGCTTCACAAAAAATCACTCGGTAGTTCCAAAATCCAGCCATTGTTCTTCTCTTGTTAAATTTAATTGTCGCTACTTTAGCAGTTATAAATCAGGTTTTACAATACAAAAGCCCGCAACATGTGCGGGCTTTTAATATTAGCAATTATAAAGTCTACTTAGAAAAAGTTAACTTTAAATTCAGCGCCAATAAAGCGAGGCTCATTAACAATTGCAGAGTTATTGCTAAAATCTACACCACCGATGAATACTTGCTCATTGGTTATATTACGTGCAAATGCCGCAACTTCGTATTCGTAGTTATTATCAAACCACTTATAACCCGCGCGTAAGCCACCTTCTAATAATGCTTCACCAGTAAACTCCACTGATTCATACAAAAAGAAATCAATTTCACTACGGTATGACCAATCTGTAAACGCATAAAACTCACCATCGCCAAGCTCTTTAGTATAGCGTAGAGTAAAGTTAGCAATCCACTCCGGCGCATGTGGCAGGCTATTACCGTCTAAACTATAACCCTGGTTTGTATGCGGATCAGTAATCGTACAAGCAAAACAGCCTTGCGAATATAAATCATCATCTTGCAGCTCAGTATTGTTATAACTGAAGTTAAAAGTTGCATCAAATTCATCAGTCAATACCCATTGAGTATCAACTTCAAAACCGTAGCCAACAGTTTTATCAGCATTCAATAAACGCGCTGAATTTCCCGAGTCACCACCAACAGCTGTTAACTGTTGATCATCCATTTGATAATAGAAAACAGTAGCATTGATACGTCCGCGACCATCAAGTACGTCTGATTTAATACCTGTTTCAATTGAGTTAATTGTTTCAGAATCAGCAACCGTTACATCATCACTAAATAAAATACGACCTTGCACACTCGGTGCACGGAAACCATTGGCTGCACGAACGAATAAATTTATATCATCAGAATATTTATACGCAGCAGCTAAATCCCATGATACATGGCTATCTTCTGGTGCAACTGACTTAGTTAAATTAGCAACTGCCGACTCTGGAGATGCGTAACGTGACGCTGTAAAGTCACGTTTATCATCTGAGTAACGTAAACCAGCAGTGATTTCTAACTTCTCAGTTAATTGATATTCACTCGATGCAAATACAGCCCATGCTGTTGTGTCTTGATCTTGGCGAACATAGCCAGTTAAGAAGTTTGCACCTAACCCATCGTAACCGTAAGTCTCAATGACTTGCTCTTCATTATAATAAAAAGCACCAACTTGGTAATTAAAGTCACCAGCAAAATCACTTGCTAAACGTAGTTCTTGTGTATATTGATTGTGATCTGGAAGGGCATCAGCGGTTTCAGACGCTAAGAAAATAAAACCAGGTCCCATTTCTGGTGTTGGGCAACCAGGAACAAAAGTATTACCACAACCAAAACCACCATCTACATCAGCACGAGAGAAAATTTCTGCACTTTCCCAGCCAGTGATCGATGTCAACGTGTAATCAGCAAAACTGTACTCTAGCTTTAAGCTAGCACCTTGGCTATTTACATTCTGTGTAGCAAATTGCACAGTATCTTGATATATCACTTCAGGATCAAAGCCCGGGCGCGGGTTATTTGTGCCTGTTTCAATTGCATTTGCATGAAATACAATTGGCTTACCATTTAAGTCACGAGTGTGGTAATTCAATAATGCACTGAAATCATCTTTCTCATATAAGAATTGGATACGCGCGGCCGTTTCTTGATAACCTCCTGTTACGTCATCAATCTCATTGCCTGCTAAGCGATTATCAATATAATCATCGCGCTCTTGACGTAATAGAGAAACACGTGCTGATAAGTTATCAGTTAAGCCACCACTTACAGCCCCTTCGAAGTCAATTGAATTGAACGAACCATATGATAAGGCTGCATAACCTTCAAAATCTTGACTTGGGCGAGCTGAATCAATTTTAACTAAACCAGCTGGGGTATTACGACCGAATAAGGTGCCTTGTGGTCCACGGAGAACTTCTACCCGGCCCGTGTCAAATATAGGAAAACCTTTTAAAATAGGGCTTTCTTGAACAATTTCATCAACCACTAGAGATACTGGTTGTGATGAATTCAAATCGAAATCTGAATTACCAAGACCACGAACATAAAAGCGTGGGAATGAGCGACCAAATGAAGATTCTACAGTTAAGCTTGGAATTTTTGCATTTAAAAAACGAATATCCATGCCGGCAGAACTGGCAGCATCAAGGCTATCACCTTGTAAAGCAGAAGCAGCGACAGGTACTTCCTGTGCGTTTTCTACACGTTTACGTGCAGTGATTTGAATAACTTCTAATTGTTTGCTTTTTGCAACTGGAGCTTGTTCATCAGCAGCAAGAGTTATAAATGAAGTACCTGCTACGGCAGAGAACAACGTTGCATTGATTAGGGTTGCTAACGTAGATCTTTTCATTGCTTTCATGTCGGGGTTTAACCTTTTTAGTGCACTCTTATTCAACGGTTGATGTGTTGCGCCAAATTCACTCGGCGGGTTCGGCCAATTTTTCGCGCCTTAAGTTAAGCTGCGCGGACCTCTTTGTCGAGAGTGCAAAACGAAGTAAAGAGGCTGAACGAACGCTGAAGATTATAGCACTGTGTGACACTTTTACTGCATTAATATGTACAAAAATATAAACTTTTTACAACATATGGCGACATGATAGAATAATTTTAGAAAAATTATGCAAATATATTTATTTCATACGGACATTTGTCCTGTTAATTTCAATGGTGAAACTGTATTGGCTGTATGTAATCATCTATAGATATGTCTTTATAAACCAACTACACAAACTAACAATTTCACCCGCTAACTCGAGCAAATTCAGGATTCGCTAATTGACAATTATGCTCATTGAGTAAGCCTAGAATAGCTAAATTTAACTCTTCGATTATTTCCATATACTCGGAAAAATCAGTTGTTACTACATAACTCAATAAATCAATTTGTAATGCCCATGGCGTAAAGCCTTTAAAACGAACTCGACATGGCGTGTCATCAATCTTTTCGTGCTTATCAAGTAAGTTTTTACATGCGGCCATAAAAGCTAATAGATCATGTTGTTTAGTTTTGGCACTGAGCATTAAGTTAGGGCGATAGGAAATTCTTTCTCGCTCTGAAATGTTCTCTAACTGCATATCAACAAATTTTGCATTTGCGACGTATATAACAGATCGATCTAAAGTACGTATTCGGGTAGCACGTAAGCCTATTTCTTCGATGGTTCCTATACTTGAACCAAATTTACATAAGTTACCTATTTTCACTGGCGAAGAGATATATAAAGTAATTGCCCCTATTATATTTTCTACCGTTTTTTGCGCTGCCAATGCAATGGCTAATCCACCAATACCTAAGCCTGCAAGTAAGGTGGTGGCATTAAAACCTAAATTTTCAAACCACAATAATACGGCAACAACCACGACCAGAGTTTTTAGCACATTACTTGCTGGACGCAACAAAAATACAGCTTGTGGTTTTTTTTGCTCAATAAAGCGATCTGATAGGCGATGTTTAATAATATCAACGCAACGTAAAAACACCCAAGTCCATGCAACTAATAATACTGTTGCGCCTTGAGCAAGCGCAACGACTGTAATAGTAACATTGGAAATATCATAAAGTGAACGCGATAAAAGTACAGCCAACAATAAGCAGATAGGCCCTTTAATAAGCGCGAGTACATCGTCAGGTGTTTGCACTATAAAACGATGTAAGATCGCTGCAAAAATTCGTGTAATTAATATCGCAAGCAAAAAGAACGCAAAAAACGACCCGATAAAATAAACCCACTGCCATACCATTACTCCCAACAACTGTGTTTTGGGTAAATTATTATAAAGCCACTCGCCAAGCACGTTATAACCAAATTCATCAATTAAAAATGGGATATTACTAACTGTTGCATTCGATATTTTCCAAACTTTATTATTTCCTTTTTCATCAGGAACACGTTGTAATAATATTTGTACAGGCCCTCGCGACGTCGTTATCTCAGCAACTAAATCTCGATAACTAGGTACTGGTTCATTTTTATTTCCTTCAGGTTTGTTACTTAATGTATCGATATCAATCCATAGCGTGCGATCAAAAACCAGTGACAGTTGCTCAGCCAGTAACTCTGGTGCAATTGCTTTAACTTCAGGTGGTAAATTTCGATAATCTAAATAATTTGTTGCTAGGGCATAATCGCGTTGGTTTACAGCACGTAAATAAGCCCGCATTGTAGTACTAGGAGTAATACGGTGGAATTCATCATAGGGCAAAGAATCAATATCAATTTCTTTGCCGGTTTCCGCGGAAGTAATTACCGTTGCTTGTAATGACTGTTCGACCTCTGAATTAGGGTTACTTTGACTATCTTCTTTGTTCTCATTATCAAACAGAGATTTTACCGTTATCTCTGGCTGTGCGAATAAACTGAAACTCAAAGAAAATAATATGGACAAGCCAATTAGTTTTAATAATGTTATGAAGTACTTATCCATAAATCAATTCCTTGAGCTGTTTTAATTTAGCACCTTACCTGTTATTAACTATAAAAGCGTTAACACTTATTTAAAAGTTAAAAACAGTATACTTCACTAGAAACTTCGCTCTAGGGCGTATTTATCTTTCTAGGTTACTATTACAGCAATATATTTGGTTTTTAGGTAAGACAAAGCTATATAGTGTGGTTATTTCCCATAAGTAAGCAATAACGCTGCATGTGATTAGGACGTAAAACAAAAAGAAAGTGGCATATCAAATTTAAAGCTAATAGCATCAAGAGACGCAGGGCAAGATCACGAACTTTACCTTGACTTAAAAGTATGATCTTATACTCCTTTTTAAGGAGCCCCCATGCCTGATATTCAACTATTTAAATATTTCGAATCAATTGCCGACCCTCGCCAGCAGGGTAAAG